>CAYTYG010000316.1:2976-3859 GCA_964441515.1 uncultured Treponema sp. | reverse complement strand
GGAAGGAGCCCTCGAGCCCAAGGTTCACCAGGACAGTATGGAAGCTCGGAAAGGAAAGGTCCGTGGAAATCCCGAACCGAAAACTCTCCGTCTGGATCAAGTCCCCCTTGCCTCCCACCGTGAGCGTGAAAGGGCTGGGGAAGGCCGTCGCCTCCGATCCCGAGGCCCCGAGGCCGTCGGGGACGTATCCCTTGCCCAGGCCGGAGAGCACAAGCCCCCACTGGAAGTTCTTGAAGAATGCCAGCTTGCCGGTCGTGTGGAGGATGCCGACGTCCGCTGCCAGGCCCCAGTCCTCGCCTACGGCCAGGCCGACTCCCAGCCCCGCGTAGAGCTTGGGATAGAGCCGCTTGGCCAGGGAGCCCTTCACTCCGAGGACCGTGCCCAGGGGCAGGCTCGTGAACTCGTCGGGCAGGGTCATATAGCGCGCGGAAACGGTCCATACACCATAGGGTTGGGGCAGGGTGAGCCCGAGGCTGACGGACGAACCCCAGCCTTCCTGGGCGTCCATTCCCACGACGGCCGTATAGTTGGCGTCCAGCACGACCCTCTGCTGCCCCGCGGAAGCCGCGGGGTTGAGATAATCGGCCACCGGGGATTCCGTGGAGGCCGCCCAGGATCCGCCGGCCATCAGGTAGGGGGAAGCCAGCAGGGAAGCGTACTCGCCGCCGGTCGGCGGATCGTAAGCCGCGGCCGGAAAAGCCGCAGCGGCCAGGATCGAGACGATGACGAGGGAATGGCGCAGGGTTCTCATCCAAGTCTCCTTTTCTATTAATTTCCTAGAAGGCTGTTCCACGTTCCGAACAGGACCCGGAGGGCCTCGCGGCGGGCGGGTATATCCTCAGACCCGGACATGAAAAAAACCAAGGCAGCCCGAACAGATTAC
>CAYTYG010000316.1:0-2966 GCA_964441515.1 uncultured Treponema sp. | reverse complement strand
GGGCGAGGTCCACCCCTGAAGTATATCATCAACCGGGCTTCCCCGCCGTACCGTGCGTCGAAAATGCATTCCGCCGCGTTCCACCCCCGTCGATTCCTACTGGTACATCACCAGGACGGGCGCAGGCTCCAGGTCCATCACTTCCCGGGGCGTCATGAGGGGTTCGTCGTACCCGGCGTAGGGGTGCGGGGTCTTGAAAAAGAGCTTGAATCCCTTGAGGGGAAGGTTCCCCGCCCGGGCGTTCAGACGGTAGACGCTGCGCTTCAGGGCGGGATTCCCGAACCCGTCCATCACGTGGATGGGCATCACGCGGTCGAAATCGGACCGAACCCCCGTCCTGTCCCGGATCATCTTCTCGACGAACTGGTGGACGACGAGCATCCGGACCCCGGGCAGGCCGTGCTCCCGGAGGTAGTCCTGGATGAGCTCCTGGGCTCGGTTGATCTCCCCGGCGGTTATATAGCCTATCTCCCGCATCGGGGTCAGGGTCCTCCATTCGGGGTCCAGAGCCAGGTGGACGTTGGGGAAGCGCAGGAAGGGCAAAAGCCTTCGGACCGAGTCCTCCACGGTGTACTTTCCGATCTGGTGGTCCAGGAAGACGAGCATCCCTTTCTCGGCGGCGAAGGAGGCGTACTCCTCCACGGAGGAGGCGGGGATGAAGCCTATCTCCCCCTCGGGCCAGCAGGTCCCGTAGACGAGGTGGAAGGCGGGAACCACGTCCCGGTCCCCGTTGGCCTCGTCGAAAAGGCGGGCGTAGCCTGCCAGCAGGCTCGCCAGCTTCTCCTTGGGGTACTCGCCCAGGATGCCCATGCGTCGGGAAGAGGGATGCCCGTAGAAGGAAACGATGTCGGAATTCGCGGGTATTGGAACGCGGCCGAGGTTCTCGTGCTCCAGGGAATTCCGGAGTCGGGTTTCCTCCTCGTCCGGCACGTCGTAGGAGGCCGGGTACGGGATGCGGGGCGCCGCCGCGGCCTCGGCGAGGTACGCGTGGGGGAAGAGCCTGTAGGGATCAAACCGTCCGTAGCCCGGGGCGGCGCGCAGGGCCGGGGGTGAGCGGTCGCCCGGGGAGGCCCCGCCCTCCGCGGAAGAAGCCGTCGCGGCGGCCGCGGCCGCCAGGAGCGCGCAGGCCGTCCTTGAAAACTTTGAGCGCATAGAATTCCTTGCAAAGAAAAAGCGTTCCCGCGGCTTCGGGCCGCCTTTCGAGTATCGGCCGTCCCGACCCCCGTCTGAAGACGCCTCTCGATTTTCGGCTCTTTCCATCCGATTCTATTAATATTACCATGGACCGCCGCGGGTCCGCCTCCCGGGGAGGCGTGCCCGGCGCCGGCGGCCCGCGCCGCCCCGAAAATCGCGTATCGCGAGGTTCCATGATCCGGAGATCCTGTTCGATCGCTTTCCTGATTCCCTTCCTCCTGGTTGGCGCCCTTGCCCCCGCCCAAGGCCTTCTCTCCCCGGGCGGCGGGCTTTCCGCCGACTCCATACCGGAAAACCAGGATATCCGCCTCCGTTGGTCGGACGATCTCCTCCTCGCGCCCCGGGACCGCGCCCTGGCCTTCCGGACCCGGAGGGAAACCAATTCCCAGGGCCGTTGGCGGCTCGAGGTCCTGCGGGGACCCAGTGCCTTCTACATAGCCGTGGTTCCCGACCGCGAGTTCCTCTACGGCCGAGGCGCGTGGATCGTCAAACGCAACCTCTCCGACGGGTCCTTCGTCCAGGCCAAGGTCTTCCTGCGGAACGACCCGAACACCTTCCTGCGGCTATATCCCTTCGGGGAACGGTCCAAGCTCGACCTGGTGATCTACAAAGGCGTGGTGCGCCACGAGGTGATACTCCCCGTTCCCTTCGGCAGGCTGCTCGCCTCCCCGCTCCGGGACATCCTGGCGTGGACCCGGGATTCCGTGGACTGGGACCTCCTGTCCCCGGTTCCCGGGCTCTACGGCAACATCCGGTATCTGGCGGGCGCCATCCGGGAGCGGCTCCCCGGCCTGCGCTACGCGGACGACGGGGCCCTGGACGAGTCCGGGCGCGCGGTGCTCATCCGGGGGGGAAAACAGACGGGCGAACCGGGCCTGAACTGCTCGGGATTCGCGAAATGGGTCGTGGACGGGCTCCTGAAGCCCGTCACGGGGAAATGGCTCGCCGTGGAGCCCCTTAAAGAACGCCACGAGGACCTCCGCGGCTCGTCCTTCACCCGGCCCTACGAACACGCCCGGGACCCATTCTTCGGTCTGGACTGGAGCTGGAATCTGGGCAAGGCCGTGTCCGACGCCCTCTATCCCCACCGGAAAAACAACGTGCTGGACAACGAAGTCCGGATGCCCCCCTTCGCGCTCCTGGACCGGGGCAGCCCGGATCCCGCCAACGGAGGGCAGTCCTACCAGCCCTATCCGTCGGATTTCGAGATCGACGGCTACCGGGTGGACGGCCTGCCCGCGCTCCTCTACATCCTGGCCGTACGGGAACCGGGGAGCTTCTACATCGCGACCTTCAACCGGAGGGTGGGCGAGAAGGTCGCGTTGCGGCAATACTTTCATGAAGCCCTCCTGTTCCCGTACTTCGAGAATACCGGGGAATTCCGGGTGGCCGTATTCGAGAGCGCAGCGGAAACCAGCCTGGACGCGGTGATCCGAAGGTACCCCTCCGAGTTCGTCCATTTGGTAAGGATTCCCGCACAGCCCGAGTTCGACCCGCCGGAGCTGCCCAAAATCGCCGAATCCGGCGGAGAATCATGATACATCCTTTAAACAGGGAGAAACACGTGGCCCCTTCCAAGAATCGCAAGACCGTCCCGCTCTTCCTCATCATCGTGCTTCCGACCGTTCTGGCCTTTTCCCTGGCCGTAGGGGCGGTTACGCTCAGCTCCTTGAACGCCGGACGGAGCCTGTTCCGGGATTCCGCCGTTTCCCTGACCTGGAAGACCGCGGGAGAGATCGATATGTACGATCTGATGCGTGCCTCCCTGCGTC
>CAYTYG010000315.1:2616-3879 GCA_964441515.1 uncultured Treponema sp. | reverse complement strand
CCGCAAGGCCGTCGGTCTCGACTTCCTCATACCCGCCGTAGTCCGGGACGGCGGCCTGACCGTCCCGAACGGGGAGTTCCTGGTCCAGGGGGGAGACTTGGTTTACCTCCTGGGGGAGCCCTCGGTCCTCGACAGGATCCTGGGACCCGCCGCCGAGCCCCAGCGCAACATACGGAAGGTCCTGATCGTCGGAGCTACCCCCGTGGGGGAACGGGTCGTGGAGGGCCTGCTCCAGGCGGACAAGAACCGGAAGCACCCCTGGAGCCGCATCTTCTCGGTGTTCTCCAAGCATTCGGGCCCCGAGATAACCGTCATCGACGATTCCCGGGAACAGGCCAAGCGGTTCTCCCACCGGTTTCCGGGGGTCACCATCATCAACCGGGACCTCGTGGAGGAGGACGCCCTGGAAAGGGAGGGGGCCGGGAACGCGGACCTGGTCGTCTGCGCCACCCCTTCCCAAAGCTACAACATCCTCACCGCCCAGCTGGCCAAGGAGCTGGGAGCTCGTCGGGCAATCGCCCTCCTGATCAATAACACCTTCCTTCGCCTCGCTCCCAAGATGGACCTGGACGCCCTTGTCAGCATGAAGACCGTCGTCGCGACCTCCATCCTCAACATAGTCCGCAAAGCCAACATCCGCACCCTGCACGCCTTCCACGAGGACGACGTCGAGCTGGTGGAGCTTGCCATACAGGCGGACTCGCCGGCCGCGGGCAGGAAGGTGCGGGACCTGGGGCTTTCGAAGGGCACCCTGGCGGCCTTCGTCCTCCACGGAAACGCCAGCACGATACCCACCGGGGAGACCCGGATACGACCGGGGGACGTGGTCGGCATACTGACGAAAAAGGGCCAGATCGAGCGTTTGGAGGAAGTCTTCGGAGGCCGTCGTGAGGGCTAGGCCCCTCTTCCGGATCCTTGCCCTCCTGGTGGGAATGGTTTCGGCTTTCATGGCCCTGTGCATGGTCCTGGGGCTTGCCCTGGGGGAGGGTGCGCGTACCGTCCGGGCCTTCGGGATACCCGTCGGGATCGGCGCCGGCTGCCTGGCCTTGGCCGCCATAGGCAAGATTTCCGGAAAGAGCATAAGCCTTCCGCCCAAGGACGGATTCCTCTTCGTCGCGCTGGCCTGGGTGTTCGCCTCCGCCCTGGGAGCCCTTCCCTTTACCCTGGCCGGCATCCTCTCCTACACGGACGCATTCTTCGAGACGATCTCCGGATTCACGACTACCGGCGCCTCGATCCTGACGAACATCGAGAGCCTTCCCA
>CAYTYG010000315.1:0-2606 GCA_964441515.1 uncultured Treponema sp. | reverse complement strand
AAGTCCCTGCTGATGTGGCGCTCCACGACCCACTGGCTGGGAGGCATGGGCATCGTCGTCCTGACCGTCGCCATCCTGCCCCTCCTGGGCGTGGGCGGACTCGGGCTCATGGAGGCCGAAGCCCCCGGCCCCTCGGTGGACAAGATATCACCCCGCATCTCCTCCACGGCCAAGATACTCTGGCTGATCTACGTGGGGATGACCGTCCTGGAGATCCTCCTCCTGCTAGCCGGGGGCCTGGGGCTCTTCGACGCCGTGACCCATACCTTCGGGACCATGGCCACGGGGGGGTTCTCGACCCGGAACGCCAGCGTGGGGCACTTCCGGTCGGCCTACGTCGACATCGTGATAACGGTCTTCATGACCGCGGCGGGGTTGAACTTCACCCTGTACTACAGGGTGCTCTCCGGCAAGGTCCTGGCGATCTTCCGGGATCCCGAGGCCAAGGCCTACCTGGGGGTCTTCGCCCTGGCTACGCTGGTGATGGCCTGGGACCTGTCCCGCCACGGCAGCTTCGCGGGCTTCTGGACCTCCCTCCGGTACGCCGGCTTCAACGCCTCCACCATCCTGACGACCACGGGCTTCGTGAACGCGGATTATACGCTCTGGCCGCCCCTCTCCCAGACCGTACTGTTCGTGCTGATGTTCATAGGGGGATGCGCGGGTTCCACCGGGGGAGGCATCAAGGTCATCCGTTTCGTCTTCCTGGCCAAGATGGCCTTCACGGAGATGAAGTACCTCCTGAATCCCCGGGGCGTCTTCGGGATCTTCGTGGACGGAAAGCCCCTCCGGAAGAACATCATCTACGACACCGCCGCCTTCGTGCTCCTGTACCTTTTCCTGGTGATAGCCACCGCCGTCGTCGTGGCGGCGGGGGGGAACGACATCCTCACGTCCCTGACGGCCAGCCTGGCCTGCGTGGGAAACATAGGACCGGGATTCGGGCGCGTGGGGCCCGTCAGCAACTACGCGTACCTTCCCGACGCCGTCAAGCTCTGGCTGTCCTTCGCCATGCTGGCGGGGCGCCTGGAGATCTATACCATCTTCATCCTATTCACCCGGGCGTTCTGGAAGCGGTAGCCCCGTCCCGCCGGTCGGCGCGGAAACGCCGTTTCGTGGGTTCGGCAGGCTCCCCGGTCGGGACGGGCCTCCCGCCTGGGGTTAAAGGGGCGGTCGGTCGGATTCCCTCCGGTCCGCGCGGCGCAGGAACTCGGCTGGGAGGATCACGTGCTCCTTGGTCTGGGCGCTGGTGGAGGCCCAGCGTATAGCCCCCTCCTTCAGCAGGCGGAAGACCGCGGAATCCAGGTCGTCCCGGGACGTCCCCATGCGGGTGTTGATCCAGGCCTTCATGTCCTCCAGGCGCACCTTGAGGCCCCCGTCGTGGATGCGCTCCCCGAAATGCAGTCCGAAATCCGCCATGCCCCTCTGTACGCGCTCCTTGGGGAGCGTCTCGATCAGGTCGGAGACCAGGTCGTTGGAGGAGCGGATCCTCTCCGAGAGCACCTTGATGATCTTGAGGGCGAACTTGCCGTTCGTCAGGACCATGGCCTCGAAGGCCGGCCGGTCCACGACCAGGAGCTTGGAATCCCGGACCGCCACGGCGGAGGCGGACCGCGGCCGGCCGTCTATGAGGGCCATCTCCCCGAAGAACTCGTTGGGTTCGTCCACGGTCTTCAGGACCGTCTCGCCGCCCTCCACCTGCTTCTTCAGGTCCACGGCCCCGGCCAGGAGTACGTACAGGACATCCCCCGGTTCCCCCTCTCGGAAGATGTCCTCTCCGGCGAGGTAGATTTTTTCCCTCAAAGTTGCGCTCATGGGACCATTGTAGGGTCCTCGCGGGAGAACGGCAAGGCGGAAGCCCGGAAAGAGACGCCCTCCGGGAAAAAGAACGCGGCCGCGTTGCCGGTAAAAAACAAGCAAGGTTCCCGCGGCGCCCGTAAACCTTTATACGGCGGGGCGCCTCCGCGGGAATTCCCCGTCCGGGTCCGTAGACCCCCTAGCGCTGGACCTTCAAGCCCGCGCGCAGGGCCTCGAAACGGGCGCTCAGGGCTTCCTCGGTCCCGGGCTCCTTCATGGTGAAATACAGGGAGTACCTAACCTCGTCCGAGGGGGCAGCCTGGGGCAGGATGGCCCCCACGGAGCCCACCTTCTCCTTGTTGTCGATGCCCGGTATCCCGTCGAAGGGCTTCCGCTCCTTCACGAGGTCGTCCCAAGCCTCGGCGGACTTTGCGCCCAACTTGGCGTCGGGCTTCATATTCTTGTACAGGATGATGAAATCCCTTCCCTGCACGTCGCTCTGGAAGAGGACCTTCCGGATCCCGTACTGGAGCTTGCCCTTTTCCAGGTAATGGGCGGGGCTCACGAAGAACGAGGAGGCGTCCTTCCACTCCAGGACGTCGGCGTTCGCGGCGATGGAGAAGGCGCCGGACTCCAGGGCAAAGCTCTTGTCCGCTCCGGACCACCGGAACCTCAGGTCCGAGAGGAAGGCGGGCACCCACTTCTTCATGGCCAGGAAGCCGGTCCACTGGGTGAACTCCCCGCGGTAGGCCACCTGGACGCGGTCCAGGATGGCCTTGGTATCCCACTCGTAGACGGGCACGCGGCTC
>CAYTYG010000314.1:3192-3889 GCA_964441515.1 uncultured Treponema sp. | reverse complement strand
GGCCGCCCTCGGCGTCCAGGTGCCGGATGACCTCGTCGGGGGCATGAAGAGCGTGATCGACCAGACCACGAAGATCATCGTAGACGCGGGCCTGGCCGGCCGCTTCTCCACCTGGCCTGTCCCCGCCAGCATGATGTCCACCATAGCGAGCACGGAATACGCTCTCAAGTGGATGAAGGGCGAGACGAACGGCAAGGTGGACCAGAAGGCGCTCGAGCAGTGCATGTCCGACTACGCCGGGATGCCTATCACGTTAACCCCCTACGTTGAAGGCTCCACCAAGTACGATCACTATTACCTGTTCCTGATGGATTTCCTCACCTACGGAGGCTGATCCCCCCCGCCGGACCGCCGTTCGACCCATCCCCGGACACGGGGTAGGGCCGGAGCGGCGGTCCGATCCTACGGGACTCCCGCGATCCCGCGCGGGACCGCGGGAGTCCCGGCACATTCCCAACCCTATATGAGCGACCCATATTGCAGGGAGGTCATGCCTTGAGCGAACAACTACTCAGCTTGAAAAACGTGACAAAGGAGTTCTTCGGCAATAGGGTTCTCAGCGACATCAACCTGTCCGTCCGGAAGGGGGAAATCCACGCGCTCATAGGCGAGAACGGCGCGGGCAAGTCCACCCTGATGAACATCCTGTTCGGAATGCCGGTCATCCGTTCCACCGGCGGTTATTCCGGCGGCATCG
>CAYTYG010000314.1:0-3182 GCA_964441515.1 uncultured Treponema sp. | reverse complement strand
ACGAGCCCCTTCGACGCGATGGCCCTGGGGATCGGCATGGTGCACCAGGAGTTCATGCTCATCCCCGGCTTCACCATCACGGAGAACATCAAGATAAACCGGGAGATCACGAACCCGAATCCGGTGAGCCGCCTCTTCGGGAAGCGCTACGAGGGGCTGGATTTCAAGAAGATGAACTCCGACGCCCGGGCCGCCCTGGATAAAATGGGAATGGGGATCGAGGAATTCACTCTGGTGGCCGGATTGCCCGTAGGGCATATGCAGTTTATCGAGATCGCCCGGGAGATCGACAAGACGGGGACGAAGATCCTGGTATTCGACGAGCCCACGGCCGTATTGACGGAGAGCGAAACCCAGAACCTCCTGGCCGTCATGAAACGCCTCGCGGCGGGCGGGATCGGCATAATATTCATCAGCCACCGGTTGGACGAGATCCTGCAAGTCTCGGACCGCGTGACCATACTTCGGGACGGCGAGCACGTGGTGACCAAGGATACGAAGGACACGAATACCCACGAGATCGCCCAATTGATGATAGGAAGGAAGATATCCCTTGATCGCCGCCGGGATTCGAACCGCGCGGTCGGTGACGAAATCGTGCTGAGCCTGAAGGATCTCGTCGTGAGGATGCCGGGCGAGGATGTAAAGGGAGTCGACCTGGAAGTAAGGAAGGGAGAGATCCTCGGCATCGGGGGCCTCGCGGGCCAGGGAAAGCTCGGGATCGCCAACGGCATCATGGGAATCTACCCCGCGCGGGGGGCAGTAACCTTCGAGGGCCGCCGGCTCGGTCTGAACGATCCCAGGGGATCGATCACGGCGGGCCTGGGCTTCGTCAGCGAGGACCGGAGGGGGATCGGCCTCCTCCTGGACCTTTCCATAGAGATGAACGCCGTGTTCACGAGCATGCAGATACACGACGGGTTCCTGAAACGCGTCGGCCCGGTCCGCTTTCTCGACCGCAAGCGCATCCGGGCGCACGCGAAGGAGATGATCCGGGAACTGGACATCCGCTGCACCTCCCCCCTGCAGTCCGTCGGCAGCCTTTCGGGAGGGAACCAGCAGAAGGTCTGCCTGGCCCGGGCTCTGACCCAGAATCCCCGGCTCCTGTTGGTGAGCGAGCCCACCCGGGGCATCGACGTCGGGGCGAAGAAACTGGTCCTGGACCTCCTTCGGACCCTGAACGAGGAGCAGGGTATGACCATCGTCATGACCTCCTCCGAGCTGGCGGAGCTGCGAAGCATCTGCGACAGGATCGCCATAATCTGCGACGGGAAGGTGGAGGGCCTGCTCCCTCCCGACGCTCCGGACGCGGATTTCGGACTGATGATGTCCGGGAGCCGGCAGGATTTTCGGCAAAGGGGTGAGGCATGATGGCAGAGAAGAGCTCGAACGGAACCGCCGGGGAATCCTGGATAAAGAAGATCGGACTCCCCACCATCATCATCGGGGCGTTCTATATCGCGGTCCTTGCCGCCGCCCGCATCCTGGGCCTTTCCATGCCCATCCTGTTCAGCGACACCCTGAGGCGTTTCGGGATGAACGGCCTCCTGGTGCTCGCCATGGTCCCGTCCATACAGTCCGGTACGGGTCCCAATTTCGCCCTCCCGATCGGCATCGTCTGCGGGCTTTTTGCGATCGTCTGCGGCATCGAATTCGGGCTTACGGGATACGGGCTTCTCCTCTTCTCGGGCGCGGCATCGATCGTGCTGGCCGCGGCGGCCGGATATCTCTACGGGAAGCTCCTGAACGCGGTGAAGGGGGCGGAGATGACCATCGCCACGTATACGGGCTTTTCCGTCGTGGCCCTCCTGTCCCTGGTATGGCTCATGGCCCCCTTCTCGAGCAAGAAGATGGGCTGGCTCATGGGCTCGGGGCTCCGGGAGACGATACAGCTCGACGCGGTAGGAGCCTCCGCCGTCGTGAACAACTTCCTTTCCTTCGAGATCCTCGGCGTGAAGGTGCCCACGGGCCTCTTGCTCGTATTCTTCGCGTTCTGCGCCTTCCTCTGGCTTTTCCTGAGGACCAAGACGGGGCTGGCCATCCTGGCGGGGGGTATAAATCCGAAATTCGCGGAGGCATCCGGACTGGACATAGACCGTTGCCGCATCATCGCGAACATCCTGTCCACGGTGCTCGCGGCGCTGGGCATCCTCCTGTACTCCCAGAGCTACGGCTACGTTCAGCTCCGCTCATGATGGCTTTCCCCGCGGTCGCGGCCATCCTGATCGGGGGGGCGACGGCGTCCCGGGCGAAGGTGTCCAACGCGGTCATCGGCGTCTTCCTGTTCCAGGGCCTTTTGACGACCTCCATGCCCGTTGCGAACAAGCTGTTCACCGGCACGGACCTGTCGGAAATCATGCGGATGGTCATCCAGAACGGCATAATCCTGTACGCGTTGACTCAGGTCAAAGGGAGCGTGAAGACATGAATCTCGGCAACAAATGGACGAAGGGGCCGGCGAAAAGCCTTGTGGTGGACAACATCGTCCCGATCATTTTCATAGCCTTCACGGCGCTCGGCTTCCTGGTCGCGACCGGGGTGCCCTTGAATTACTTCCTTTCGGAACTCTCCAGCCGCTTCTACCGCAACGGTTTTCTCGTGCTTTCCCTGATCATCCCGGTCATCGCAGGCCTTGGGCTCAATTTCGGAATCGTGGTCGGGGCCATGAGCGGGCAGATCGCCATCGCGATCGTCCGGTACTTCTTCATCGAGGGCTTCGGAGGGCTCCTGTTGTGCTTCGTCCTGGCGGCCCCGATCGCTGCGTTCTTCGGGTACCTTACGGGCAGCCTGTACAATAAGACCCGGGGGCAGGAGATGATCGCGAGCCTCATCGTCGGGTACTTCGCGAACGGCGTCTACCAGTTCCTGTTCCTGTTCGCGGTCGGGGTGATCATATCCGTCCCGGCCGCGCATCCCATGATCAAGCCGGACGGCGTCGGCATACGCATGACCGTGGACATGGGGAGCCTAAAGTACTCCCTGGAGTCCGTCCTGGAGCTGCCCTTCCTGTGGGTGGTGCTCGCGGCGGCGGCGGTAGGATTCGCGGTCCTTTTAATCCGAAGGGCCCGGACGGGGGGGCTTCTTCGGAAGGACGGACTCGCGGCTTTTCTGGCCAAGTCGGCCTTCCTGGCCGCCCTGGTCGCCGTTTGCGTCGTTTCCTTCGCCGCGAACAACCGCCTCAT
>CAYTYG010000313.1:0-3890 GCA_964441515.1 uncultured Treponema sp. | reverse complement strand
TAGGGACGGGCATCGCGGGGCTCGCCGCGGCCGTGACCGCTGCGGAGGCGGGCGCGTCCGTCTGCGTGCTGACAAAGGAAGAAGTCCCGGAGGAGTGCAACACGAGGTACGCCCAGGGCGGGATCGTTGCCCGGGGCGGCAAGGAAGACCCTGCCTTGCTGGAACAGGATATACTGACCGCGGGCTGCTGGCTCAACAACCGCGAGGCCGTCCGGATCGTCAGCGAGGAGGGCCCCTCCGCCGTGGAGGAGCTGCTCCTGGGGAAGGCGGGCGTGCCGTTCCTTCGAAACCCGGAGGGCGAGATAGACCTTACCCGGGAGGCCGCCCACTCCATACGGCGGATCTGGCACGTGAAGGACTATACGGGCAAGTTCATCCAGGAATCCCTCCTGGCCTACGCCCGGAAGCTCGACAACATCCACTTTTTCCCGTCCTGCATGGCCGTCGACGTCATCACGAACACGCACCATTCCAGGGACGATTCCCAGCGGTATAGGCCCACGCGGGCCCTGGGAGTGTACGTCTATATCGAAAATACCGGGGAAGTTGCCCCTTTCTTCGCCCCTACGACCCTGTTGGCGACGGGAGGTGTGGGCAATCTCTTCCTGCATACATCCAATCCCCCCTGCGCTACCGGGGACGGGGTGGCCATGGCCCGCCGTGCCGGTGCGGAGATCATCAACGCGGAGTACGTACAGTTCCACCCCACGATCCTCTTCCATCGGGACGTGAAGCGCTTTCTCATCTCGGAATCCCTCCGGGGAGAGGGTGCGCGGCTCATGAACCGAAGGGGCGACTACTTTATGGACAGATACCACCCCGCCCTAAAGGACCTGGCTCCCCGGGACGAGGTTTCGAGGGCCATCTATTACGAGATGGACCAGGGCGAGGCGTCCTACGTCCTTCTGGACACATCCCTCCTTAAGATGGATCCCACCGACCGCTTCCCCAGCATCTACGAAACCTGCCTCAAGGCCGGCATCGACATCCGGAAGGAGCCGATCCCCGTGGTTCCCGCGGCGCACTATTTTTGCGGGGGCATCAAGACGGACATGGAGGGCGGGACCACCATTCCGGGCCTGAGAGCGGCGGGGGAGTGCGCGTGCACGGGCGTCCACGGGGCAAACCGCCTGGCTTCCGTCTCCCTCCTGGAAGGGCTGGTATTCGGAATCCGCTCCGGCCGCTCGGCCGCGGCGGAGGCCGAGCGCATGGATTCGGCCCTTACCCGAAGCATACCGGATTGGGTATCCCCCGCCGGCGATCCGGCAGATCCCATCCTGATCTGCCACGATCTTCAGAACATACAGACGACCATGTGGGACTACGCAGGAATCGTGCGCACCCGGAAGCGCCTGGCCCGGGCCAAGGCGGACCTCAATTACCTGTCCCACCGGCTGGATCGCTTCTACCGCCAAGCGGCTCTCTCTCGGCCCCTCCTGGAGCTTCGGAACGCGGTGGCCACGGCGTCCCTCATCGTCCAGGCCGCGGAAGCCAATCCCAAGTCCTTGGGGTGCCATTACCTGCGCTAGAATGCGGGTTTGACACGATAGTAGTCCGTGTAGTATCTTGGCGCTCCATGGATGGAAGGGTCGTCGCCCAGGCGCCCGCGAAGATCAATTTGCATCTCGAGATTCTCCGGAGGCGTCCGGACGGTTTCCATGACATCCTTAGCCTGTTCCAGGCGCTTTCCCTTCAGGACAGCCTTTCCGCCCGGGCCGTTCCGGGGGGCGAGATACGCCTGTCCGGCGATTTCGATTGCCCGGCCGCCGAAAACACGGTTTTCCGGGCAGCCCGGACCTTTCTTCGCGCGGCGGGACGCAAGGAAGGCCTGGAAATCGAGGTCGACAAGCGCATCCCGGCGGGAGCGGGCTTGGGCGGGGGCTCCAGCGACGCGGCCGCCTCGCTCTCGGCGCTGAACCTCCTGTTCGGAAGCCCTTTTACGGTACCGGAGCTGGCTGCCCTGGGGGCGTCCGTAGGCTCCGACGTGCCCTTTTTCTTCCAGGGGCCCTGCGCGGCCGTATCCGGCCGGGGGGAGGCGGTCCGCCGTATCCCGGGCAGGGCGGATTATCGCGTCGTTGTCCTTTTTCCCGGTTTCCCCACCGGGACCTCGGCCGCGTACGCCGCGGTGGACGCAGCGAGGGAGAAGGGCGCCGGTTCCTGGACCCGGGGAGACGGATCGTCCCGCGGCGAGAACTGGCTCCTTGCGGAGTACCGGAAGCCCCCCGGGACCTGGGCTTTCCGGAACGATTTCTACGAGGCCCTCTATCCGGGGCGCCCGGAACTCGTGGAAGCCCGGGAAGCCCTACGGGAAGCGGGGGCGGACTTCGTGAGCCTGACGGGCTCGGGAAGCGCGTTTTTCGGGGTATTCAAGACCCCGGAGGCGGCGAGGCTTGCCTCGGATAGATTGAACGGACGGGAGGGAAGGTCGGGCAAATGGCTCTCGATCGCGGCCGCGCCGCTTGCACGCATGCCGCTTCCGAGGTTAAAATAGAGGGCGCATGTTTCCACCCGCCTACGCGGGGCCCCGCCCGTGGGGGGATCCTCGTCAAGGAGAGGCAACGTATGGAGATCACGGATATCCGCATCCGGAAGGTTACCAGCGAGGGGAAGCTCAAGGGCTATGTTACTGTGACGTTCGACGAGTGCTTCGTTGTCCACAACGTGAAGGTCATCGAGGGCAAGACAGGGGTATTTATCGCCATGCCAAGTCGAAAAACGCGGACCGGCGAATATAAGGATATAGCGCACCCCATATGCCCGGATTTCCGGCAGCGCCTCCAGGAAAAGATCCTGGAAGCCTTTGGA
The DNA here is from genome assembly GCA_964441515.1 of uncultured Treponema sp. Classification (GTDB taxonomy): domain Bacteria; phylum Spirochaetota; class Spirochaetia; order Treponematales; family UBA12059; genus JAAYUR01. Next base: position 1,085 of record CAYTYG010000313.1, on the reverse strand, counting down.
AATCCAGAGAATTTCGAGGAGGAACCGGCATCCTGAGCCGTTTTCCCTCTACGCGGCATCTATGGGACGTCGACAAGTGGTAAGTCAGCGGGCTTTGGTTCCGCCATTCGCAGGTTCGAATCCTGCCGTCCCAGTATACGGATATCTACCGTACTAGCAAGGAGTTATTTAGATGAGTCAGACCGTATTAACCGCTGTTTCCCGCAATCCCGCCACCAAGGGCCAGGTTCGCCGCCTCCGGGCGGAGGGTAAGCTGCCCGCGGTCATCTACGACCGGCACGGGAAGTCCCGCTCCATCCTCCTGGACGGCGCCGAATTCGCCAAGGCTGTTTCGGGCGTGTCCGAGAGCACCATCCTCAAGCTCATCATCGACGGCAAGTCCACGGAGGCCTTCATCAAGGACCGCCAGCTCAACTGGCTGAAGGGTACGCTTCTCCACGTCGACTTCTTCGAGGTCGAGCAGGACCAAGCCATACGCGCGCGGGTTTCCATCCACCTCTTGGGCAGCCCCATCGGGGTCCGCGAGGGGGGCATCCTGGAAGCCCCCGTACACGAGGTCGAGGTGGAATGCCTTCCCAGGGATCTCCCGGGGAAGATCGAGGTCGATGTTTCCGGCCTAGGCGCCAACCACTCGATCCACGTACGGGACATCAGCCTTCCCAACGTACGCATCCTCAACTCCGGGGATCAGGTCGTCGCTCTGGTCAAGTTCGCCAAGATCGAGGCCGCGCCCGTCGTCGAGGCCGTGGAGGAAGGCGCGGAAGCCGCCGGAGAAGCCGGGGCCGCCCCCGCCGGAGCTGCCGGAGCCGATCCCGCCGCCGGGACCCCCGGGGCCGCGCCGACGCCGGAAAAGAAGGGATAAGCCGGAACCGGCCCGGATATCCGGACGCTCCTGCGGACGTTATGCCCGCGGCGTCCGGGTACCGTCCCAAAGCCGTCTTCGCGTATGTCCGTACGCCGAAGTCTCCCCGTCGTGGAACGCCGCCTGCTTGCCTGCCTGCGGGAGTACAAGCTGGGCGGCGCTTCCGTATTGGTCGCATTCTCCGGGGGTGTTGACAGCACCCTCCTTGCGGTACTTGCCCGCG
>CAYTYG010000312.1:0-3911 GCA_964441515.1 uncultured Treponema sp. | reverse complement strand
CATTTTGATACGCATGGAGTCCGCCAGCCGGACCGCAAGGAGCTTCTGGAACTGATCCTGGCCAACCACGAGCAGAACTGCCCGACCTGCTCCAAGAGCGCGGCCTGCAAGCTGCGGGACCTGGCCTCCAAGATGGGCATCCGGGAGGTCCGGTTCCGGAGGACCCGGGAGAAAAAGCCCCTGGATCTCTCCTCCCCGGCCCTTGTCCGGGACCCCAACAAGTGCATCCTCTGCGGCGACTGCGTGCGGTATTGCGCGGAAATCCAGGGCATAGGGGCCATCGATTTCTCCCACCGGGGTTCGGACGTGACGGTAACCCCGGCGTTCGGGAAGGGCCTGGGCGAGGTGGACTGCGTGAACTGCGGCCAATGCGCCGCGGTCTGCCCCACGGGCGCCATCGTGCCCCGGTCCCATACGGACGAGGTGTGGCGGCTCCTGGACGATCCGGGGGTGCGCGTGGCCGTCCAGATAGCCCCCGCCGTACGGGTGGCCCTGGGCGAGCTCTTCGGGCTGGAGCCCGGCAAGGCTGCCACCGGGAAGATCGCCACGGCCCTGCGCATGCTGGGCTTCGACCGGGTGTACGACACGGCCTTCGCGGCGGACATCACCGTGGTGGAGGAGGCGAACGAGTTCCTGGCCCGGGCCGAGTCGGGGGAAAAGCTCCCCTTGTTCACCTCCTGCTGCCCCGCCTGGGTCAAGTACGCGGAGCAGTTCTTTCCCGAGCTCCTTCCCAACCTCTCCAGCTGCATGTCCCCCCAGAGCATGATGGGTTCCGTCATCCGTCAAGCGGAGGGCAAGCCGGCCGCGGAGGAAGGCGGGGAGCTGCGGGTCGTCTCCGTCATGCCCTGCACGGCCAAGAAGTTCGAGGTGACCCGGCCGGAGCTTTCCCGGGACGGCCGGCCCCTGGTGGATTACGCCCTCACCACCGCGGAGCTGGCGGCCATGATCCAGGAGGCGGGCATACGCTTCGCCGACCTGCCCTCGGGATCCATGGACATGCCCCTGGGCTTCGCCTCCGGCGCGGGCATCCTCTTCGGAAACTCGGGGGGGGTAAGCGAGGCCGTCGCGCGCTACGTAGCATCGGGTTCTTCCGGCGCGGGGGCTCCGGTCCTCGATTTCGCGGACGACATTCCCGGCGGGGGCATACGAACCGCCGTGCTGGAAACGGGCGGCAGGGCTCTGCGGATCGTCGCGGTCCAGGGGCTTTCCAACGCCAAGCGGGTCGTCCGGGAGATCCGGGCCGGAACCCGAGCGGCGGACATCGTCGAGGTCATGGCCTGTCCCGGCGGGTGCGTGGGAGGGGCTGGCCAGCCTGTGGAGCTCCTGCGGGACGTCCGGGCTTCCCGGGCCCGGGGGCTAAAGGAGGCGGATTCCGAGCGGGAGCTGCGGTCCACCCGGGACAATCCCTACGTGGAGCGTTTCTATGACGATATCCTGCAGGGCAAGCCCGGGGGGCGCGAGGCCCACGCTCTTCTGCACACCACCTACTCCAGCCGGAAGCGCATCCAGGACGCGGCCATCCCCCTCATCCGGGGCGGCAAGTCCGAGAAGGTTTCCGTGAAAGTCTGCGTGGGCACCTCCTGCTTCCTCCGGGGCAGCCAGGCCCTCCTGGCGGAAGTGCTCAAGACCGTGGAGGCCGAGGGCCTCCAGGACCTCGTGGAGGTCAACGCCACCTTCTGCAGCGAGCGCTGCGACAAGGGCCCGACGGTCACCGTGGGCGACCTCGTCCTGACCCGGACCAGCGCCCCGGCCGTGATGGAGGAGGTGCGGAAGCGGGCGGGAACCCTTAAAACGATGGAAGCGGCGGCGGAAGCCTCCTGACCGCCGATTTCCCCCTTTTCGCCGCCCGGACCTTTCCGGGCGGCTCTTTTTTCCGCCGAAGCCCCCTTCCCTCCCGGCCGGTCTTGCCTAGGCCCGGCACTTTCGTTACTTTTTTCTGAAACCCTATCTTAGAACGACCCCAGGAGAGTTCCATGGCCCAGAAAGAGTTCCAGGCGGAGGTGAGCAAGCTTCTCCACCTCATCATCCATTCCCTCTATTCCCACAAGGAGATCTTCCTCCGGGAGCTCGTGTCCAACGCTTCCGACGCCATCGACAAGCTCAAGTACCTGACCGTATCCGACGAGGCCTACAAGTCCATCGCCTTCGAGCCGGGGATCCGGGTCTCCTTCGACAAGGACGCCAAGACCCTTACGGTTTGGGACAACGGAATAGGCATGGACGAGAAGGATCTCCAGGAGAACCTGGGTACCATAGCCCGCTCCGGGACGCGAAGCTTCCTGGAGGCCCTGGCCGAGGACGCCCGGAAGGCCACGAACCTGATCGGCCGCTTCGGCGTGGGCTTCTACTCCTGCTTCATGGTGGCGGACAAGGTGGAAGTCCTTACCCGCAAAGCCGACCGGGAAGAGGCGTTCCTGTGGACCAGCGACGGCAAGGAGGGGTACGAGATAGCCCCCGCCTCCCGGGACGGCCGGGGCACCACCATCACCCTCCATATGAACGAAGAGGGGGCGGAATTCCTCTCCCGCTGGCGGGCCGAGGAGGTTCTACGAAAGTATTCCAACCACGTGGCCTACCCCATCGTCCTGGCCTACGACCAGGACAAGTACGACGAAAAGGGCAAGAAGACCGGCACCGAGCGCAAGGAGGAGCAGGTCAACGCCGCCAGCGCCCTCTGGCTCCGCCCCAAGAGCGAGCTTAAGGATTCCGACTACGTGGACTTCTACAAAAATTTCTCGGACACGGAAGAGGAGCCCCTGGCGTGGATGCACACCAAGGCCGAGGGGACCATCGAGTACTCGACCCTCTTCTACATCCCCGCCAAGGCTCCCTTCGACCTCTACCACGCGGACTACCGCCCCGGGGTCAAGCTCTACGTGCGCCGGGTCTTCATCACCGACGACGAGAAGGAGCTCCTGCCCACCTACCTCCGCTTCGTCCGGGGCGTCATCGACTCGGAGGATCTGCCCCTCAACGTGAGCCGGGAGATCCTCCAGCAGAACCGGGTCATGACGAACATACGCTCGGCCTCGGTCAAGAAGATCCTCGGGGAGCTGAAGGCCCTGGCGGAAGGGGACAAGGAGAAGTACGGGAAGTTCGCGGACGAGTTCAACCGGCCCCTGAAGGAGGGCCTCTATTCGGACTTCGGGAACCGGGAGGCCCTACTGGAGCTGATCCGCTTCAAGAGCACTTCCGTGGAGGGCTGGACCAGCCTGGCGGACTACAAGTCCCGGATGACCGGGGACCAGAAGGGGATCTTCTACATCACCGGAGACTCCGAGGAGCGCCTAAGGAAGAGCCCCCTCCTGGAGATGTACCGCAAGCAGGGGCTGGAGGTCCTCATCTGCGCGGACGAGATCGACGAGCTTGTGGTCCCCTCCATCGGCCGCTACGGGGACGTCGAGCTCAAGGCGGTGAACCGGGCCGGGGCCGAGGAGGATCTGGGGCCGGAGGCCAAGGCCGGGAAGGCCAAGGAAGCGGGGAAGGACCTGGCCCCGGTCGTGGAGAGGATCAAGAAGGCCCTGGGCGACAAGGTCAAGGACGTGCGCCTCACCCAGCGGCTGGCGGAGAGCCCCTCCTGCGTGGTCGTGGACGACGCGGACCCGACCCTGCAGATGCAGAAGCTCATGAAGGCCCTGGGCCGCGGGGAGGGGATCGACGTGAAGCCCATCCTGGAGATCAACGGGGAGCACCCCATGGTCGCCCGACTGGCCGGAACCGAGGACGAGGCCCTGATCGCCGACACGGCGGAGGTCCTCCTGGGGCAGGCCCTCCTGGTGGAGGGGGCTTCCCCCGCGGACCCCGCGGACTTCGTGGCCCGCATGAACCGATTGATTTCTCGGTGACGGAAGGCCCGGGCGCTCGGGAAGCGTCCGGGCTCGGAAAGGACAGGACGTCCAGGATCAACCGGA
>CAYTYG010000311.1:2874-3920 GCA_964441515.1 uncultured Treponema sp. | reverse complement strand
TCCAAGGGTAGGATCTCGTATCGGTCCGTTATAGCGGCGGTCCGGGAATCCATGCGGTACACGAAGGCCCGGTCGTAATCGATGCCGGAACGGGTCTTGGTGGCGGGATCTATGGATTCGGTATAATAGTCCACCTTGAAATAGATCCCGATTCCGTCGGGGTCCGGGGATATGCGCTCCAGGGAGGCCACCAGGCTCCTGTCGTCCGGCCTGGGCAGGGAATCCCTGCGTATCCGTACCGTAGACTTCACCAGGCCCCGGGAATCGAACCAGTACACGAGCCAAGCCTCCCGGGTCGTGCATACCACAACGCAATCGTCCTGGGCCGTCACGTGCACGCTGACTATATCGGGAAAGGGAGTGCCCCCCACCCCCTCCTGTCCGAGGAAATCCTGGAACTCCCCGTCCGTTGTGAACCTCAGTAGGACGTACTCCAGCGCCGTGTTCGTCTCGGGATCGAAGGCCCGGCGATCCTCGGGGAGGCGGTCTTCCACGTAGATATGCTTGGCCGAATCCACGGCGATCCCGCCGGGGGCCAGGAAGGGATACGTACGGGCCGTTCTCCCGGGCACGCCCCCGCCCGGAGCCGTAAGGACCACGGGGGGCGGATTCCGCTCAGGGTTGTAAATCATTGATAAGAGATCCCCGAAGGAGGACAGGGTGAGCACCTTGGCCCCGTTTCCGTTGGAGACGAAAAAAAGGCCGTCCCGCATGGCAATCCGGGTCTTGAGCGGCGGCGCCATGCCCTCCACCCGGAACAGATCCAGCTGGTCTTCCATCGTCCCATAGCTCAAGGTGAACAGGTCTTCCCTATTCACCTTGACGATCCTGTCGCCCCGTCCGGAACAGGAGAAGCCCAGAACAGCGAGGGCGCACGCGGCGGCGGCAAGGACTGTTTTCCCCGGGGAAACCCGTGTTTTCATCCTCGAACTCTACAGAAATCCCAAATTCTACGAATCCCGGGAGTATCAGAATACGTTAACTTTCTGGAAACTAATAAGAAAGACAGTGGAGGACGGACAAGCCAGCGGTCACTTCAGGAAGGA
>CAYTYG010000311.1:224-2864 GCA_964441515.1 uncultured Treponema sp. | reverse complement strand
CAAGCACCGCCCCGAAGCTTGACCCTCACACGCCGGGAGGATACATTTGCCCTATGTCTTTCAATCCCTTGACGGCTCTTGTCGGGTCCAAGCATGAACGGGACATCAAGGCCCTCCTTCCCATACTCCACGCGGTGAACGCCAAGGAATCCTGGGCCCTCTCCCTCTCCGCCCAGGGCTTCCGGGAAGCCACGGCGGAGCTCCGAAAACGCCACCTCGCGGGCGAAACCCTGGACGAATTGCTTCCGGAAGCCTTCGCCCTGGCCCGGGAAGCGGCCCGCCGGGTCCTGGGCGAACGCCCCTACGACGTTCAGATCCTGGGCGCCATCGTGCTGCACCAGGGAAAGATCGTCGAGATGAAGACCGGGGAAGGCAAAACCCTGGCATCCGTCGGCGCCGTTTACCTCAACGCCCTCTCCGGCAAGGGAGTCCACGTCGTCACGGTGAACGACTACCTGGCGGAGCGCGACGCGGGATGGATGGGTCCCGTCTACGAGTACCTGGGGGTTTCCGTGGGGGCCATACTCTCCCAGATGGACAGTGATTCCCGCAAGGCCGCCTACTCCAAGGACATCACCTACGGCACGAACAACGAGTTCGGCTTCGACTACCTGCGGGACAACATGACATGGTCCCGGGAAAACCGCGTCCAGAGGGGACACAACTACTGCGTGGTGGACGAGATAGACTCCATTCTCATCGACGAGGCGCGCACCCCGCTGATCATCTCCGGCCCCGCCGAGGACGATACGGTAAAATTCAACGAGGTCAACCGGCTGGTGGGACAGCTCACGGAGGTGAAGAAGGATCCCGCGACCGGAGAGTACCCCCGGGAAGAGGAAGGCGAGATCCTGGAGGGGGATTACAAGCTGGACGAAAAGTCGAAGCGCGTCTCCTTCACGCCCCAGGGCTTGGACAAGATCGAGGGGCTCCTCCAGAAGCGCGGCCTTATCAAGGACTCCCTCTTCGAGGAAGGCAATTTCGAATTCGTCCACTACTTCACCCAGGCGGTTCGGGCGCATACCCTCTTCCATATCGACGTCGAGTACGTGGTGGCGGAGGGACAGATCCAGATCGTGGACGAGTTTACCGGGCGCATACTCCACGGGCGCCGGTACTCCGACGGGCTCCACGAGGCCATTGAGGCCAAGGAACGCATCCGGGTGGCCCGCCGCAACCGGACCCTGGCCACCATCACCTTCCAAAACTTTTTCCGCATGTACGCCAAGATCGCGGGCATGACGGGAACCGCCGACACGGAAGCCTCCGAGTTCTCCAAGATCTACAATCTCGACGTCGTCGTCATCCCCACGAACAAGCCCGTGGTGCGGGACGACGAGGACGACCTCATGTTCCTGAACGAGGCCGAGAAGTTCGACGCCATCTGCGACGAGATCGCGGACGCGAACAAGCGCGGACAGCCGGTCCTGGTCGGTACGGTCAGCATCGAGAAGTCCGAACGGCTCTCGGCCCAGCTCACCAAGCGCGGCATCCGTCACGAGGTCCTGAACGCGAAGAACCACGCACGGGAAGCCCTCATCATCGCGGAGGCGGGAGCGAGGGGTTCCGTGACCATAGCCACGAACATGGCCGGCCGCGGAACGGACATCAAGCTGGGCGGCAACCCGGAGTTCCGCGCCCGCCGCCGGGTAGGCACGGAGGCGGAGGAGGAAGTCTACCGCAAGGCCCTTGCCGAGGAATACGAGGCCTGGAGAAAGGACTACGAGGAAGTCCGAACCGCCGGCGGGCTTTTCGTCCTCGGGACGGAGCGCCACGAGTCCCGCCGGATCGACAACCAGCTGCGCGGACGGTCCGGCCGCCAGGGGGACCCCGGCCGCTCGTGCTTCTTCATCTCCCTGGACGACGACCTGATGCGCCTTTTCGGCGGGGAGAACTTCAAGAACCTCATGATGAAGGTCGGCATGAAGGAGGGCGAGCCCATCTACCATCCCCTCCTGAACCGTACGATCGAGAAGGCCCAGCGCCGGGTTGAGGAGCGAAACTTCGAAATCCGCAAGCACCTCCTGGAGTACGACGACGTCCTCAACCAGCAGCGCACCTTCATCTACGAGCAGAGGAACGCAATACTGGCCGAGGGGGACCTCATGGAGAGGGTTTTCGCCTCGGCGTTCGATATAGCCGACGAGATGCTGGCCGAGTACCAGGATGGCCGCCGGGCCGACGAGGCCAAGGCCTTCGCCGCGCTCCAGGGCTCCCTGCGGGAATCCTTCAATATACAACTTTCCGGCCAGGCGCCCCGGGAGACGGAAGCCCTCAAGGAGGAGATCCTGTCGGCCCTGCGGAAAGACCACGAAACCAAGAGGTCCTACGCCGGGGAAGCCAACCTGAACAGCTTCATCCGCTTCCAGTACCTCCAGGCAATAGACCAGAAGTGGCTGGATCACCTGGAAAACATGGAGGCCCTCCGGGAAGCCGTGTACCTCCGGCACTACGCCCAGAAGAACCCTCTCCTGGAGTACAAGCTGGAGGGCTTCGAGATCTTCGAGAAGATGATAGACGACATCCGCCGGGCTATCGCCACCCGGTTCTTCCTGGTGCGCATCAAGACGGACGTGGAACGCCGGATATCCCCGGCCGTACGGGGCGGCATGGCCAGCCACGACGAGATGGGGCAATTCA
>CAYTYG010000311.1:0-214 GCA_964441515.1 uncultured Treponema sp. | reverse complement strand
CCCCGGGACCCGCCGCGCCCCGGGGTCCGGCGCCCGCGGGATCCGCAGCGGCCGCCGCTGGGCGGGTGGTCACCGTCCGACGGGCCATGCCCAAGGTGGGCCGGAACGACCCCTGCCCCTGCGGCAGCGGAAAGAAGTATAAGCATTGCCATGGGGCCTAGCCCCCGTCCGCGGCGCGGCGCAACGCGATGAGCCTCAACCACCGGGAGATCGA
>CAYTYG010000310.1:3262-3938 GCA_964441515.1 uncultured Treponema sp. | reverse complement strand
GAACAACTGCGAAGGATGTTGGAAAAGCAACCGGCTTTTTCAACATCCTGTTAAGCGTCCGGAATTTCCGGGCGCCCGAGTTCCGCCAGCACGGATTTCGTCCAGGCCAGCTCCGCCTCCAGGCGGTACCGGGCGTGGGAGAAGATGTAGCGGGCCTGGGACGGTACGCGCGGCTTCGCGAGCTCGTCCCGCTCGTGGGTGTCCAGGTAGGCAAGCGCCTCCTCGCAGTGCCGCGCCCGGTCCCCCAGGAAGCGCTCCGCCTCGCCGGGGCCCAGGTCGTCCAGGAAGGCTATGCCGAGGTCCAGGGGGTCCGTATGCCGATGGAAGCCCTTCCAGCACTCCCGCAGAAGGTCCCGGAATTCCGACCTCCCCTTGTCCGTTATGGTATAGACGATCCTCGAGGGCCGCCCTTCCCCTTCCTCCTCGCGCGCTTCGACGCAGCCCTCCCCGGCCAGCCGGCCCAGGGCGAAGTAGATGGACCCGAAGGCGATGCCGGCCCAGTCTCCCATATCCCGCTCGATGATGTGCTTGAGTTCGTACCCGTGGAGGGGGCCCCTCCGCAGGAATCCGAGGATCACCATGCGAACCGACATATACAAGCTTGTATAACAGGGCAGGAAAAAAATCAAGCCCCCTTACGCCGGTTCGAGCTCAGTCCGCGGGCTCCAGCCTGTAC
>CAYTYG010000310.1:523-3252 GCA_964441515.1 uncultured Treponema sp. | reverse complement strand
CCCGCCTCCCCATCCGTAAGGATATAGAGGAAACCGTCGGGTCCCTGGCGCACATCCCGGATGCGGCCGACCTGGCCGTCCAGGACGGTCTCCTGGGAGAGCACGGAAGCTTCGTCCACGGCCATCCGGACGAGTTTTTGGCCGGCCAGGCTCCCGGCGAAAAGGCTGCCGGTCCATCGGGGAAAGGCCCGTTCCGTGTAGAACTCCAGCCCCGAGGGGGCGATGCTGGGCGTCCAGTGCGCGAGGGGCTGCTCCATCCCGGGCTTACGGGTCCCCTCCCCTATCCGAGCCCCGGACCCGTACTGCCTTCCATAGGTGATAACCGGCCACCCGTAGTTACGACCGGGAAGTACGCGGTTGACCTCGTCCCCGCCCTGGGGGCCGTGCTCGGTGAGCCAGGGTTCCCCGGTCCGGGGATGGATCGCCAGGCCCTGGGGGTTGCGGTGCCCGTAGGAAAAGATGGAGGGGCGGGCCGCGGGGTTTCCCCGGAAGGGGTTGTCCGGGGGCGGAGTCCCGTCCGGGGAAAGGCGGTGAACCTTCCCCGCGTCGTCCCCGAGGTCCTGGGCCCGCTCGCCCTGGCCCCGGTCCCCCGTCGTGAGGAGCAGCTGTCCGTCCGGGAGAAACCGTATGCGGGAACCGAAATGCTGGCCCGCCGGGGTCTTGCGCTCCATCTCCCAGATGGTTTCCACGTTCCTAAGCTCTGTCCCCTCCAGCCGTCCGCGGGCCAGGGCCGTACCGGCCCCGCCCGAGCCCGGTTTCGAGTACGTGAAGTAAACGAGCCGGCTGGTCCCGAAGTCCGGGGAAACCGCGATGTCCAGAAGGCCGCCCTGCCCCGCCGCCCGGAGCGGCGGAAGCCCCCGCACCTCCGTGACGGCCCCGTCCCGAACGGAAAGGAGCCGGCCCCCGCGCTCGGTGATCAGCATCCGGCCGTCGGATAGGAAGGCGAGGGACCAGGGATAGGACAATCCCTCCAGCACCCGGACCAGTCGGAAATCGTGATGCTCCGTCCGGAAGACCCCCGGGACCGTCCCCGGCGTCCGGGCGGATACGGCCCCGGAGAGAAAAACCGCCCCAAGCGCCGCGGTTAAAAGGCGGGTCCCCGGGAAACGAAGAGCCGCAGGTATACGGGAGAGGATTCTCATACGGAACCTCCGGAAACTCAATATATTATTTTTAATATATTGAAACATCCCGGGAGAGGCAATTAGGGCATCGGGTCGTTGAGCCGCGGCGCGCCGTCCCTGCGGAGGCTATCCCCTCAGGGCGTCGAAGAACCGCAGATTATCCGGGGACGGGGTAAGCTCTCCCGCCTCGATCCGGTGGATGACGCTTCGCACCCGGTCGTTATAGGGCGTCGGGACTCCCTGGGCCCGCCCGAACTCGCAGACCGCCCCGTTGATGGCGTCCACCTCCGTGGGTTTTCCCTTTTCCAGGTCCTGGAGCATGCTGGCCTTGAGACTGCGGTGCTTACGGATGGCCAGGGGGATTATAGCAAAGGAAATCCTCTGTTTTATCGGATTGGAATAGTCCAGGAGACGGGCCACGTCCTTGCCTTGGATGGGCTCGATGCGGATGCCCGACCGGGCCGCCACATCTATGCATTCCTTGATGATCCTCTGGGCGCAGAGCCTGGATCCGCGGTTCGCCGCCACCTCCCCGAAGGTGCAGCCCAGGACGGCGGACATGCCGCTGAAGGATGCGTTCACCAGGAGCTTGGACCACCGGGCGCCCAGGAAGTTTTTCTCCACGATCACCGTTCCCATGGTTTCCAGAACCTTCCGTATCTCTTCCAGCTTCCCGGGATTCCCTCGGCCCGGGCTTCCCAGGCTGAAGGACAGGCTCTCGGGCTCCGAGGTAAGTTCGCTCTCACCGTCGCCTTTCAAGGTGGCTCCCCAGGCCACGGCGGCGCCGAAGGTCCGCTCCTGGCCGATGACTTCCGCAATAGCCACCTCCGGCAGGCCGTTCTGGAAGGTGCACAGGGCGCCGTCGGGCTTGATGCGCCGTGCCAGCTCCGGCACGACCTTGCCGTTCTCCTGCTGCTTTGTCATCAGGAAGATCAAGTCGTACTCCCGGGCCATCTCCCCGGGGAGCAGGGCCCGGACGGGCACGGTCATCTGGATCGTTCCCGTAACCCGGGCGCCCCGGGACTTGAGCCCCCGTACATGCGCCTCGTTGCGGCTCACTAGGTCCACGTCCAGTCCGGCCTTGGCCATGAACGCGCCGAGCACGGTTCCCAGGGACCCGGCTCCGTAGATGCAGATCCTCATTTTTCTCTCCTCGCCGTGAAGTTCCATCCCCGGTCGGCGCACGTCGCGATCCTAGGGCCGGGCCGCCGCTTTTGCCGGGGGCTTGCTCTCGATGAGCGCGCATACCTTCCCCAGGGACGAGGGCTTGAGGATGTAGTATCCCTGCAGGAAGCTGCAGCCCCGCCGGGTGAAGTACGCCATCTCTTCCGGGGTCTCTATCCCCTCTGCGATGGTCTCCAATTGGAGGCTCTGGGCCAGGTTCAGGATCGCGTTCACCACCTTTTCGTTCTGGGGGTCGGCCAGGTTGATGGTAAAGGAAGTGTCGATCTTGAGGGCGTCCACGGGCAGGCGCGAGAGGTAGGCCAGGGAGGAATAGCCCGTACCGAAGTCGTCGATCATGAAGGAGATGCCCGGCAGGAGCCGCTTGATCTCCCGTATCCTCTCCATGGCGTCCTTGGTGCTGCGCATGATCGTGGACTCCGT
>CAYTYG010000310.1:0-513 GCA_964441515.1 uncultured Treponema sp. | reverse complement strand
GCAGCAGCAGGACCACCTTGGAATAGGGACGGAGGGCGGAAGGGGGCAGGCCGGACCTCTTCACGATCTCCGTCAGGGTCGAGGGGAAGCCGGGCTGCTCGAAATGCCGGTGGGAGATGTTGACCGAGACGTAGACGTCCGTGTGCCCCCGGGCATGCAGGCGGCGGGTGTCGTAGCAGGCCTTCCGCAAAGCCCAGTCCCCCAGCCCGACGATGGCCCCGCTGGATTCCGCCACGGGGATGAAGACCGAGGGGGGGACATCCCGGCCGTCCGCCCGTTTCCAACGTAGGAGGGCTTCCATCCCCCGCACCCGCCCGTCCGCCCGCACGATGGGCTGGTAGACGAGGCTCAGGCCGCCCGTCGTGAGGGCGTTGGACATCTCCTGCTCCATCCTCCACTGCTCGGTGGCCTCGGCGGTGATCTCCGGGTCGTAAATCGTGTACCGGTTCTTCCCCGCCTCCTTGGAGCAGTACATGGCGATGTCCGCGTTCTTCGTGGCCTCCTCCAGGGTTT
>CAYTYG010000309.1:0-3958 GCA_964441515.1 uncultured Treponema sp. | reverse complement strand
CTGGTTGTTTCCTTCGGGAGCTCCGCGATGAGCTCCCTCTCGGCGGTGCGTAGGGCGCGGCGGGAGGGCGTCAAGGCGGGGATGTTCCGGCTCAAGACGATCTGGCCCTTCCCGGAGGAAACCCTCCGGAATGCGGCGAAAAACGCCCGGACCGTGCTGGTTCCCGAGATGAACCTGGGCCAGCTGGCCTACGAGGTGGAGCGGGCCGTGGGATGCCGGGTTCCCGTTGTCCGGGTCGGGAAGGTGAACGGGGACCTTTTCCGGCCGGACGAGATCCACGAAAAAATAATGGAAGCCGTAAAATGAGCGATACCCTGAAATACTTCCGGCAGGAACGGCTGCCGCACATCTGGTGCCCGGGCTGCGGTCACGGGACGGTTACGGGAGCCCTGGTTCGCGCGATAGCGCGGCTCAAGCTCGACAAGAACAAGGTCTGCGTGGTCTCCGGCATAGGCTGCTCCAGCCGCGCCCCGGGCTACCTGGATTTCGATACCCTGCATACGACTCATGGACGCGCCCTGGCTTTCGCCACGGGAATCAAGCTCGCGAGGCCGGACATCAAGGTCATCGTCATGATGGGGGACGGGGACTGCTCCGCCATTGGCGGGAATCACTTCATCCACGCGGCCCGCCGGAACATCGGCATCACGACGGTGGTCATGAACAACAACATCTACGGAATGACGAGCGGACAATACTCTCCCATGACGCCGAAGGGGTTCCTGGGGACCACCGCGCCCTACGGGAACGTGGAGAGAAGCTTCGACCTGTGCAAGCTTGCGGAGGCGGCGGGCGCCACCTACGTGGCCCGCGCTACGTCCTACCACGCCAGGAGATGCAGGAGCTGATCGAGCAGGCCCTCCTGAACCGGGGCTTTTCCGTGGTGGAGGCCTTGACCCAGTGCCCTACCTACTTCGGGAGGCGGAACCGGATGGGAGGCCCCGTCGAGATGCTGGAATGGCTTAAGAACCGGACGGTGAACGTGAAGGCCGCCTCGGCCCTGCCGCCGGAAAAGCTGGAGGGCAAGCTCCTGATCGGGGAGCTTTACAGGAATCCCCAGCCCGAGTTCTGCGACGAATACGGCAAGGTGATAGCCCAGGTGCAGCGCAAGTTCGACGGTTTCCGGGGAGGGGTGCGCGGATGCGAACAGAATTCCGACTGAGCGGTTCCGGCGGCCAGGGGCTGCTTCTGGCCGGCATAGTGCTGGCGGAGGCGGCCATCCTGGAGGGCAAGAACGCGGTGCAGACCCAGAGCTACGGCCCGGAGGCCCGGGGCGGAGCCTCCAAGGCCGAGGTCGTGATCAGCGGGGAGGAGATAGACTATCCCAAGGCGATGGATCCCGATTTCCTGCTCGCCCTCACGGCGGAGGCCTACCGGACCTACGGCAAGCTCATGGGGAAGGGCCTGATCATCATGGACTCCTCCATCCCCGTTTCCCAGGATATCCCGGCCCGCACCCTTCGCGTGCCCATACTCCAGACGGCCGCCAAGGACATCGGTAAGAGCGTCGTGGCGAACATCGTGGCGCTGGGCGCCCTGGCGGGCGTCTCCGGGATAGTCGGGCTTCCGACCCTGGAGGCCGCGGTGAGGAACCGGGTTCCCAAGGGAACGGAGGACCTGAACCTCTCGGCCCTGAGGAAAGGATTCGAGCTGGCTAGGGAACACGGTAAGGGACGATAATTTCCCATCTCGACGGAGGAGCGGTATTATGGATGATTCAAGCGCGATTCGGGAGGGATTCGAGGAGTACTCCCGGGGCGTGGAAAAGACCCTGGGGAAATTTCCGGAGCGCAAGAAGGCCTTTGTTACCGGCTCGAACGCCCCCGTGGAAAGGCTCTATACCCCCCTGGACCTGGAAGGCCGGAGCTACCCGAAAGACCTGGGCTATCCCGGGAGCTACCCGTTCACCCGGGGCGTGCAGAACACGATGTACCGGGGCCGGTTCTGGACCATGCGGCAGTACGCGGGCTTCGCGACCGCGGAGGAATCGAACAAGCGCTACAAGTATCTTTTGGAGCAGGGGCAGACGGGGCTATCCGTAGCCTTCGACCTTCCCACGCAGATCGGCTACGATTCCGACCACCCCCTTTCCCAGGGCGAGGTGGGGAAAGTGGGCGTGGCCATCGATTCCCTGGCGGACATGGAGATCCTCTTCGGCGGCATCCCGCTGGACAAGGTCTCCACGTCCATGACCATCAACGCCCCCGCGGCCGTCCTCCTGGCCATGTACATCGCCGTGGCGGAAAAGCAGGGCGTCACGCCGGAAAAGCTGAACGGGACGATACAGAACGACATTCTCAAGGAGTACGTGGCCCGGGGGACCTATATCTTCCCCCCCGAGCCCTCCATGCGCCTGATAACGGACATCTTCGGCTACTGCTCCCGGGAGGTTCCGAACTGGAACACCATCTCCATCTCCGGCTACCACATCCGGGAAGCCGGTTCCACCGCGGAGCAGGAGGTGGCATTCACCCTGGCGGACGGTATCGCCTACGTCGAAGCCGCGGTCCGGGCCGGGCTGGACGTGGACGATTTCGCGCCGCGGCTTTCCTTCTTCTTTAACGCCCATAACGACCTGTTCGAGGAAGTGGCGAAATTCCGGGCCGCCCGGAGGGTATGGGCGCGGATCATGCGGGAGAGATTCAAGGCGAAGAATCCGAAAAGCTGGATGCTCCGCTTCCATACCCAGACGGCGGGCTCCACCCTTACGGCCCAGCAGCCGGACAACAACGTGGTCCGGGTAACCCTGCAGGCCCTAGCGGCGGTTCTGGGGGGCACCCAGTCCCTCCATACGAACTCCAAGGACGAAGCCCTGGCCCTGCCCACGGAGGACTCCGTGCGGGTGGCGCTCCGGACCCAGCAGATCATCGCGTACGAGAGCGGCGCCGCGGAGACGGCGGACCCCCTTGCGGGATCGTACTACGTGGAGAGCCTGACGAACCGGATAGAGGACGGAGCCTGGGGCTACATCCGGAAAATAGATTCCCTGGGGGGCGCCGTAAAGGCCATCGAGAACGGCTATGTCCAGCAGGAGATCCAGGACGCGGCCTACACGTACCAGATGGACGTCGAGGCGGGGGACCGTGTCGTGGTCGGCCTTAACAAGTTCCAGGTGAAAGAACCTTCTCCCCGGGGCTTGTTAAAGGTGGACCCCGCCGTGGGCAGGATGCAGGAGGAGAAGCTCGCCTCCCTTCGCGGCCGGCGCGACTCCGGCCGGGTGCAAAAAGCCCTGGCGGCCCTGGAGCGCTCCGCCCGGGGGACGGACAACCTGATGCCCGGGATTCTGGAGGCGGTCCGTTCCTACGCTACGCTGGGCGAGATCTGCGACGTCCTGCGCAAGGTATTCGGCGAGTACAAGCCGAAGGTAGTCCTTTAACGGGGGATAGCATGGATAGGAAGATTAGGGTTCTCGTAGCCAAGCCGGGTTTGGACGGGCACGACCGGGGGGCTAAGGTGATAGCGCGGTCCCTGCGGGACGCGGGCATGGAGGTCATCTATACCGGTCTGCGCCAGACCCCGGAGCAGATCGTCCAGTCGGCCCTTCAGGAGGACGCGGACGTCATCGCCCTGTCCATCCTTTCCGGCGCCCACAACCACCTGTTTCCGCGGGTCATGGAGCTGCTTTCGGAGAAGGGCGCGGACGATATCCTGGTGATCGGCGGGGGGGTGATCCCGGAGGACGATATCCCCTTCCTGAAGAAGGCGGGTGTCGCCGAGATTTTCGGTCCGGGAACCCCGACGTCCCGGACCATCGAGTTCATCCGGAACAACTTGAAGCGTTAGCGCCGGTTTATCATGGAGAACGCTCCCGGCATCGCGGAGAGGATACGTTCGGGGGATGTCCGGGCGCTCGCGCGAACCATCACCCGCATCGACGACGGGGACCCGTCCGTTCGGGACGTATTAAAGACTCTCCACCCCGGCACCGGCGGGGCGCACGTCGTAGGTATCACGGGCC
>CAYTYG010000308.1:0-3983 GCA_964441515.1 uncultured Treponema sp. | reverse complement strand
CTTCCAGAGCTTCAACCTGCTTCCCCGGGAGTCTGCTCTTGAAAATGTGAGTCTGCCCCTAGTCTATCAGGGAGTGCCCCTCAAGCAGAGAAAGGAGACAGCCCTGGCCATGCTGTCGAAGGTTGGATTGGAAGGCCGTGAAAACCATGTCCCGTCGGAACTCTCCGGGGGACAGCGGCAACGAGTGGCCATAGCCCGAGCCCTTTCCGGACGCCCGTCCATCCTACTGGCGGACGAGCCTACCGGAGCCTTGGACACGAAAACGGGCGTAGAGATCATGTCGCTTTTCCATAACCTGCATGACGAGGGCGCCACCATCGTCATGGTCACCCATGATCCCAAGGTGGCTAGTCAGGCAGCGCGGGTTATCCAGATACAGGACGGCAAGATCCTTGCGGATGTGGATTCCAAGGAGTGGAGCGTATGAAAACGGGAGCGCTCCTGGAAAACCTCCGGATGTCCATCCGGAGCATAGGGGGCAACGTTATTCGCTCCCTTCTTACCGCCCTGGGGGTTATGATCGGGACCGGGGCGGTGATAGCCATGCTGGCCCTGGGAGAGGGCGCTCAACGCTCCGTGGAGGACAGCCTTCAATCCCTGGGATCGAACCTCCTTCTAGTCTATTCGGGGCAGCCTAGAGGCAGCAGCCTGGTTCGGAGGAGCACCACAAATATAGTGCCGACCCTTACAGAAGCCGACCTGGCGGCCATCCGGGGGCTGGGGCCCGGACTGGTTTCCTACGCGTCGCCGGAGTCCAGCGCCTCCGGGCAGGCTAAGTACGGATCGGCCAACCTGGCGGTCACGATCGTGGGAACGGACGTAGAGCATCCGATCATCCGGAACTTGTTGCTCGCGGCAGGCGGTTTTTTTACGAGCGCCGATGTGGCTGCTCGGAAGCCCGCTGCCGTGATCGGGGACCAGGTCTACCAGGATTTGTTCAACGGGGCGGGGGACCCTACAGGCCAAAAGATACGCCTGAACGGCTTGAGCTATCGAGTTGCGGGAGTCCTTCAGCGAAAGGGAGACGCTTCCACCGATTCCTCCGTCTATGTGCCCATCTCGACCTTTAAACGACATGTTGCGGGGTCGGATAATTACGCTCTGGTGAACGTCCGGGCGGCCTCCGGGGATGTGATGCGCCAAGTTCAGGATCAGATCGAGGCGGAGCTTCTGCGCCGCCATCGGTTTCCGAATATGGATGTCGCGGACTTTTACATAGCCAATCAGTTGGATCTCCTGGACACCCTGCAAGGTGTGGCGGGGACTTTTACCCTCCTTTTAGGCGGGATCGCAGGCATAAGCCTCATTGTGGGCGGGATCGGCATCATGAATATCATGCTGGTTTCCGTGACCGAGCGAACCCGGGAGATCGGCGTCCGGATGGCCCTGGGCGCCAAGAGCGGGGATATCATCTCCCAGTTCATGACCGAGGCGGTGATCCTGTCCGTCGGGGGAGGACTCATTGGAATAGCCCTGGGATTCAGCACGTCCTGGGCTTTTTCCAGATTCGGAGGCCTTACCAGCCAGGTGACGGGAATATCCGTCCTTCTTTCCTTCGGGTTTTCTGTGCTGATCGGCCTGTTTTTCGGCGGGTACCCGGCCTATCGGGCGTCCCGTCTCAACCCCATCGAGGCATTAAGGTATGAATAGGAGTCGTTTATGAAGAAGCTCATCGCACTGGTTCTTATCTCGATTCTGGCGGTGGGAATCGCGGTTTCCCAGGCGACCCCCGATCCAGCCCTGCAGGAGGCGAAGGAAAAGCTGGAAGTTGTTTATGACCTGGGAAGGGTGTTTGGTTACATCCATACCATGGACATGGAGCAAAAAAAGCTGGCCCTGACAGCCGTCCAGGTAAAGTCCCTGATTTCCATCGCGGACAGGATATTGGCTTCCCGAAGGCTGGAGCCCAAGACTGCGGACGCTTGGCTTAAGGAGATCGAGGATTCCATCCTGCGGGCGGATCAACTTATGTTTGTGGACGGACTGGCTCTCGCGCGGGAGAGCTCCAGCACGGCGGGTACCGGTATCGGCCCCGGCGCGAGCGGAGGAACAAGCCCCGTCCAAAGCTATATCTCCGGCGGCGATTTCAATCCCATGCTCGACACGACCAAGACCATCGGCAAGGATTTCAAGGCGGCGTATGACTACTTGAAAGCCAAGAAATGACGCTCGCGGGGGGGCGCAGCTCCGGTTCCTTCGGAATACAACGCCTACTTTAGATTCTCTTCGGTGTATAACGTCAGTTCCACCATTCGCTCCAGGAGTTCTTCCTTGGTGGCCTCCGGGAAATTTGCCAAGACGAGCTCCTTGGAAAAGAGTCTGGCGATGTAGCGAAGTTTCGTTATTGCCTGGCGGGACGCGTAGATGAAGTCCGCGTGGGCGTTGTTGATCACGATGATGGATTGTTCCGCGTCGTATCTTGATCTCCAGAGCTCGCCGGGGGCCTTCCGGTAGGTATAGCCCGGCAGGCCGCGGCGTGAGGCGCTGCCCCCCGCGGGCCGTTGGATAAGTTCGGCGGTGACCGTGATGAGGGCGTCGGCAACAAGGAGGGTCTCCCCCTGCCGGGCCCTAAGCTCCACGGTTACCACGCAGGGCTCCAAAGGGGCCGTGTATTCCACGTAGGCCGAATCCGTTCCCGAAAGGGTACCGTTTCCCTCGAAAATCCGCCATTCGTAGACTATGTCCGCATCCACGGCGCGACCGGCGCGGTCCCGGGCTACCGCACGAAGCTTCCGGGTTTCTCCGACACCGATCACCGAGGAAGCCGGCGAAATCAGTAGTTTGTATAAAGGTCCCGCAAACTCGAAAAAGCTTTTCTGAAGCTCCTCTTGTTCTCTGGAATCCGTCATGGCATCCCCGAAGGCCGCGTCCTGGTCATAGGGATTGACCGCCGAGCCTTCCTCTCCCGTAGCTGCTGCGTCTCCGCCGCCGGCTGCTCCGGTCGGTCCCGCTTCCCCGGGGGCCGTCCGGCCGCCGCCCTCCCCGGGACCGGTTCCCGGCTTTCGGGGCTCCCGGGTCCGGGCGGCCAGCCAGCCGTATTCCTCGCTGGGCAGGTGGAGGAAGGCTTCCCGGAAGGCTCGCGTGACTCTATTCAGGATCTGGCGGCTGGCTTCCTCCTCCTCCGCCCTTCGCTGTTCCTCCAGGAGTTCGTCTAGCGCGGCCTCCACGGATTCCATTGCTACGCAGAAGGATTCGTAGGCTTCGTCCAGGACGATGCCGTCCCGGGTTCCGGGAGTAAGCTGCAGGAAGGGGACGTCTAGGAGTCCTTCGATGTGACGGGTGTTCCAGGGCGAACGGGTAAATCGTTCCAGGCTGGAGATGTCGGGAAGCACCCGGGTTCCCTGGCGGTAGAGCCCTATGGACGCTTCCGGGGAAGGTTCCGTGAAATAGAGTTCCAGGTAGATCTCCCCGAAGGGGCAGCGGGATTCCGGAAGCTGGTGGATCAGCCGGCCCTTGAACTTGCGGGGCTCCACGATCAATTCCCGGCGGGAGGAATGGTCCAGTATTTTAATCCGGACGCCGCTCCGGGCGATCCGGTCCCGGAGCTCCGAGGCCAGGTAGTTTTGTATCTTATCCCCGGACAGCACGCGGACGCCCGGGAGTATGGGCGTGATCAAGAGCTCCGTGCCCGGGCGGCCGAAGAGCGTCCCGATTTCCCGGATAGCGTAGGAGGGATTCCCTTTCACCAGCCGCATGCTGCGGGCCGAACCGTCGGGGCCCGCGGAGGTGATCGTGCAGGTTTCCCCCACGGTCCAGAAGGACAGGAGCCCGATGCCGAACTCCCCCTGTAGGCCCTTTTCGCCCTTCCGTTTGAGCTCCCGCTTTATCGAGTCGCCGATATGCGTGGCGACGTAATGAAAATCCCGGATCCCGCCCCCGTCGTCCGCGATCTTGAGGTATTGGTCGTTCCGCTGCTTGCCGCGGACGATGGTCACGTTCTTGGCCCCGGCGTCGATGGAATTCTCCACGAACTCCGCGATGGC
>CAYTYG010000307.1:0-4008 GCA_964441515.1 uncultured Treponema sp. | reverse complement strand
GTTCGCTCCGGACCAGCCCCGCCAGGGCAAGACGGGTCAGTATTCCCTCCAGGTATTTCGGGGATATCGATTCAGCCTCGGCGATCTCGGCTCCTATCGCTTCCCGGCTTTCCTTCTTTGCCAGGTAGGCCAGGGCGCGGATACCGTACTGGGTTCGGGCGGAAACGGAAAACAAATATACTCCTATTCCTATCGTTATAGTAGGATTATACTGAGGACAGGTTTCCCGGTCAATAGAGAGCGGATCCGGTTCGCTTTTTTTTCTACCGTGGAAATCAACCCATTCGTTTCAAGCGGGATACCAGGGAGAGCTTGTTCTCCTTCACGGAACACCATGCCTTGAAGGCTTCCCAGTCTTCCGCGTCTTCCGTGGCGGCCCCGGACAGAACGAGAAGATCCCGGTCCCAGCGGAACCATAGGTAGTGTTTCTGGAGGATGTCGTCGTGCCCGGATCCCCGGAGTGTATTCTCCAAGCGGTCATGCAGCTCGATATGATTGTCCTGGCCCGAGACGCACCAAATATGCCGGGCTCCCAGGAAGAGGACCACCCGGGCGAAACCCTCCGCCAGGGCGGCGTCGTTGCGGAATCCCTGGAGGGCAAGGTCGAGGTTGCCCAGCGTAAGGTCGTATCCGGACAACCTAAGGCCCCTTCGTATCTCTATGAGCTCCCGGCGCACCTCCGCCACGGTCTCCTCGCCGCCCCGGGCGCTCCGCAGGCAGTTGTTCATCTGCCGGAGGCGCGCCTCGTATTGCGGAAACAGGCTCGTTCGTCCCAGGAAATCCGTAGTCTTGGATAGGAGGACCCAGACCGAGACAAACCGTTCCCCCAAGACCTGGGCGGCGCCCGAAATGATCCTTCTCGACATATCCCTCAACCGGACCTGCGGGTCCTGCGTTCGCGGAGTATCTTACTCCTATCCCGCCCGGGCTGTCCTTCGCCCCGTTGGGCTTTCCCGTTCATCCTCGCCCCTCCCAGGAGAACGATAGCCGCCGTCGCTGCGTAGGGAAGGGCCAGCACGAGCTCCGGGGGAGCGGAAAGGAAGGCCTGGGCCGCGTTGGAGAGCGCGAAGAGAAGCCCGAACCCGAGCGAGGCCAAGACTATCCCCCCGGGGCGTCTACCGCCCAGGTAGATCACCACGAGGGCTATCCACCCCCTGCCCGAGGAAACGTTCGGAATCCAGGCCCCCACGGACCGGGTAAGGGCTATCCCGGCTAGCGCGCAGGCGGCCCCGGATACCGCGAAGGCTCCGCAGCGAACGGTTTTGGGGTTCACTCCCGATATCCGCAAAGCCCCCTCCTGCATGCCCGCGGCCCGTACCCTCAAACCGAAGGCGGTTCGGGAAAAAGCGAGGATCAAAAGAACCACGGCCAGGGCGAGTATATAGCTCATACCCCGCTGGCGGAAGAGGATAGGCCCCAGAACGGGTAGATCGCCCAGCCAGGGCGTATCCATCCGGGCGGATAGGGTTCCGGGCAGGGGTACGACCCCCTTTGTTCCGAAGATATGTTCCGAGGCGATCCCAACGACGCCTTCCACCAGAAGGCTCACCGCGAGGGCGGCCACGAACACGTCCGCGGAAAAACGCTGGGCCAGGATAATCGTCAGAACCGCCAGGCCTGAGCAGACCGCCAGGGATGCCGCGATTCCCCAGCCGACGCCTCCCGACGTCCCTGCGGCCGCCGCGAAGGTAAAGGCCCCGGCCACGATCAGGCCCTCCAGCGCAATGTTCAAGGTCCCGGCCGCTTCCGTGAAAAGGCCGCCCATCGCCGCCGCGAGTATGGGAAGGGCGATCCCGAGGGAATCCGAAAGAAGGAAAATCCAGGGGCTCACGGTCGGCCCCGCTTTTCGGCTCCTCCGAGGAACCTCGCGGTAGCTAGCAAAAGCACAAGGGCCTTGGAAACAACGCCCACATCCACCGGAAGGTCCGCGAGGATGGAGGCTTGCCGCGATCCGGCGTCCAGCCAGGAGAAGAACAAGGCCGCGGGCAATACCCATCGGGGGTCGTTGGCGGCGACCAGGGCGATGGATATTCCGTTCCACCCTATCCCCCCGGTCATGCCGCGAACGGCGCGTCCGTTGCCCCCCAGGGCCAGGAGAGCCCCGGCTATACCGTGGAGAGCCCCGGAGGCGACCAGGGGCCAGAAGGCGCAGTCCGCGACCCGGAAGCCGATGGACCGGGCGAATTCCGGGTTCTTTCCGTACATGGTCAATTCCATCCCCCTTCGGGACATCCGGAGAAACCGATCCATCCCGGCCGCGAAGGCCGCCGCAAGAATCAACGCGGGGCTTATCGTGGAGGGAGGGAAGAGCCGTGGCAGGCGGAAAGCCCTCTCGATCACCCGCGTGGCCATCAGGTTGCTCGCAGGGTCCCGCAGGGGGCCGGCGACGGCCCAGTCCAGGGCCAGCAGGACGGCCTGGGAAACCAGGAAGGTGGACAGAAGCGCGTCCGCCCCCGTCTTCCTGCGGCTCAGAGCCGAGGGGAAGCTCACCAGGGCTCCGGCGAAAGCTCCGGAAAGGAGACCGACCGCAAGCCCTGCGGAACCGGGAAGCCGGGAGGCCGACAGGAGCGCCAGTACGGATAAAACGCTTCCCGCGTACGCCTGCCCCTCTCCCCCGAGGTTGAAGTCCCCGGAGCGGAAAACCAGGGCCGCCCCCAGGGCGCAGACTGCCGGGGCCGCCGCCTGCTCCAGAAGGTTTAAGAACACCGTGGAATTCGAAAGAGTCGAGAGGAAAAAGGCTTTCAGCGCCTCCGCGGGGTGCTCCGATGCCAGGTTTATATAGACCGTCGCGGCTAGTATCGAAACCCCGAGGGCGAAGGTCCGGCTTCTCCCCGGTAG
Organism: uncultured Treponema sp.; assembly: GCA_964441515.1. Taxonomy (GTDB): domain Bacteria; phylum Spirochaetota; class Spirochaetia; order Treponematales; family UBA12059; genus JAAYUR01. Next base: position 1,170 of record CAYTYG010000307.1, on the reverse strand, counting down.
ACGGAGAACGGGTACCCGCGACTTGCCGTTCATGCCGCGGCCCCCGTCATGCGGGCGGTAACGGCCTCCGCGGTGATTCCCTCGCCTCGCAGTCCCATCTCCGTGAGCCGCCCCCGGTAGAGAACGCCGATCCTGTCCGCCACGGAAAAAAGTTCGTCGACGCTGGAAGTTAGGAGCAGCACGGCCGCCCCCTGCCGCGAGAGTTCCCGCAGGCGGTTCCAGGTCTCCTCCTGGGATCGCGTATCCAGTCCCTGGGTTGGATTGGCCGCCAGTACCGCCGGCCGGAAAGCCCCGAGTTCCCGAGCGTTCAGCACCCTCTGGCGGTTTCCCCCGGATAGGAGACGGACGGGCGTATCCGGGTCCGCGCCTACCCCCGCCCGGGTGAGCAGGAAGGACGCCTCGTCCCGGGACTCCCTGCGCCCCGACCGGTTCCAGCTTCTTTCCAGGAATCCTCGGGCCGCCATATTCTCTAAAATCGAAGCGTCCAGGCAGAGTCCCTTCCCGTCCCGGTCTGTCGGAAGGTAGGAAAGTACGGATGCCCTCAGCTGCGCCCGGGGCCAGTCCCCGACATCCCGTCCCAGGATCTGTACGGACCCCTCGGAGCAGAACCGTTCCCCGGACGCGAGATCCTCCAGGGTTCCCAGACCGTTTCCGGCCAATGCGGCGATTCCGTAGATTTCGCCCCTTCGGACCTGGAAGTCCAGGGAGGAAAGGCCGTCCCTCGGGCCCTCCGGAACCCCGGTTACCCGGAACGAGAATACAGCCTGACCCTCCGAGAGTACCGGCCCGTCGGGGGAAAAGCAGGAGGTCGCGCTGGCCATACGCCGGGCCAGGTCGCATTCGTCGGTTTCGGAAGGCTTCAGAGTCTCCGCCACCACGCCGTTTCGAAGCACCGTGATCCGGTCCGCGGAAGCCAGCACCTCCCGTACCCTATGGCTTATCAGCAGTATCGCGGTCCCCGCGTCCCGAAGGGACCCGAGCAGGTCGAATAGGGCTACCGCCTCGGATTCCGTCAAGATGCTGGTCGGTTCGTCGAGTATCAGGATGTCCCCGCCCCGGGCCAGAGCGCGCACGATCTCCGCCAGCCGCCGCTCGGGGGGGGAAAGGCTCTCCACCACGGCCCCGGGATTCAGGGGAAACCGGAACTGTGCGGAGGCCATGGCGGTCTTG
>CAYTYG010000306.1:3220-4012 GCA_964441515.1 uncultured Treponema sp. | reverse complement strand
ACGTCCCCTGGCGTATCAGGAGGGACCAGTCGGAGCACATGACAAGCAGCGTCTCCCGGGCGGCCTGGTTGAGCACCCGTTCCTTGAGGCCGGATTCGTCCGGGAACCGCTCGGCCAGCTCCATCATCCGGTCCAGCATCTTGTAGCTGTGCCGGTATATCCAGTCGTTGGATCCGTCCAGCCAAACCCCCGCATACCCGCCGTCCCCCCAGGAGGAGAACTCGGGCACCGACTGGAAGCTCTCCGGATACTGCTTGAGGTACTCGCCCAGGGTTACGAACTTGAGCTTGCCCCGCTTGCTTCCGCTCCGGAAGAGGGCTTCCAGCCACTGCGGCCCCTCGTACCACCAGTGTCCGAAGAGCTCCGCGTCATAGGGGCAGACCATCAGGGGAGGCCGTTCCATATACTCCCGGGCCTTTCCGGCCTGCTCCTCCCGGTTTCCCAGGAACGTCTCGGCGTGCTCGAGCGCCCGGGCGGAGGCCTCCTCCGGTACATAGGGCCTCTTGTCGTCGGTGCGACCGGTCACGGCCCAGTACTTGAAACCCGTGAAGACCCGGGTCCCGTCCTCTATGTACGGCTCCACGTATTCCAGGGGCAGATCGAATCCTATGTCCCGATAAAAATCCCTATAGACCGGGTCCGCGGGGTATCCCGCGTCCTTGGACCAGACGGCGTTCGTCGACATGGCGTCCCGAACGAACACCGACAGCCCGTTGGGACAATTCACGGGTGTATAGGATCCATAACGGGGAACGGGCTTGCCGAGGAGGGCCCCCCGGGTCCCCACCAGGG
>CAYTYG010000306.1:0-3210 GCA_964441515.1 uncultured Treponema sp. | reverse complement strand
CGGACGGAGTAGGACTTCAGGATTTCCTCTACCCCGGGGTACCAGCCCAGCTGTGGAAGCCAGAACCCCGAGGAAACCTTCCCGAAGTGCCGGCGATGGGAGATCATCGCCGTCTCCACCTGGGCCGCCACGGCCTCGGGCACGTCCCGGTAGAGGGGCAGGAAGGCGTGGGTGGACGCGGAGGTCATGATCTCCAGGCGGCCCTTCTTATAGAAATAATCGAAACCCGCCAGAACGTCGCCCCCGTAGAGGATGGTGAAATCGTCCCGGTCCGCCTGGTAGAGGTCCGCGTACATGGACGCCAAGGGCGAAAAAACGGAATCCCCCGCCGTCCGCCCCTTTTCCTTTTTCGCCAGCTCCAGCTGCCTGTCCAGCCAAGCCACGTAGCGGTTCCGAAGGAGTTCGTCCCCCAGCATCGCCGTCAGCGTGGGCGAGAGCGCGAGGGTCAATCTTCCGGGCACTTCGTCCGCTTCCAGGCTCCGCAGGAGGCGCAGGAGAGGCAGGTAGGTCTCGGATATGGCCTCGAAAAGCCATCGCTCCTCGAGAAATCTGGGGTAGTCGGGCTGGCGGACGAAGGGAAGGTGGGCGTTCAGCACGAGGGCGATATAGCCGCTGTCCATCCCTATTCCTCGGCCTCGGGCCCGGTGAGAATGCGAGAAGGATGGTGATCCTCCTCCAGGGGTATGTCCAGCTCGCCGAATCCGGAAAGGGCCAGGAGTTCCGCGGTCCGAACATCGATCGCCTGGGAGGGTTCCGCAAGGGTCCCGCGTGGGGTGCGGACCACGTTCGACTTGGCCAACACCCGCGTCTTGCCGCCGATACGGCAGCAGAGGTCGATCCGATACCGGCTGTCCGTCTGCGGCAGGTTTATATACCACTGGAGGTCGGATTCGCCCACGGGGATATCGAAGTGGTCGGCTGCCCGGGGCGCCTCCCGTCCGTTATCCTCCATCACCCGGAGGAAATACCCGGAGACAAGGGATGACGGATCCCCCGCGCGGAGCAAGGTCCGGTCGTCGTCGCTGACGTCCCAGAACGCGAACGCCCAGGACGTGTCCCGCACCAGGAGACGCACCATCGTCTCGTTGTAGCGGCATTCTATCCTGGGATTCGCCTCCAGGAAGGCTTCAAAGCCGTCCAGCTCGGAACCGCTGTACTTTGCTTCCTCGATGCGGACATGGGATTCCGAAGAGGCCTTCCGCTCCTCGGAATCCTCCTCAAAGGCCTCCATCAGGGCCTCGATCAGGAAAGAGCGTTCCAGCTCCGGAGGCACTATCAGGCTCATCTTGTCGGCTAGCTTGAAGAGCGCGTCATCTGAAAGCGTCTTGAGCTTCTCGATGTTCACAAGGCTATCATCGTCGGAAGGATTTTGAATTGTCAAGTAAGGGAAACGGGAGTTTCCCCGGAGCTGCGACCGGAGGGCCGGTGCCCACGGGACTTGCGCCTGCGGCGTTTGCGCGGCGGCTTGGGAGGAGCCTCGGGCCGGATGAAGACGGAGGCAACGGCGGTTTCCAGTTCGACCCGCGGCATGTTGAGCGGCGCCAGGAGCTCCCGGACGGCCTGTACGGCCTGACGGAAGAGCTCGTTGGGATCCCCGACGGGATTGGCGCTGCAAAGGGTCCGTACCTCGTCCCGAAGCACGAACGCAAGGAGCCCGGCCAGGGTTTTATCCGGCTGGGCCGCGACGAAGCCGTCCAGCTCCCCCAGGTCCGAGAAGAAGGTCTCGCTTCGGGACGGGCTCGCGGCCAGCCGTTCGGACAAGGTCGGCAGGAGGCGGGGAAGGAGTCTGTACGAATGCAGGCTCAAGAATATCTCCCGGGCTTTGCCGGACCCGAGGATCTTGATCGTCTCTTCCGTGAGGCGGGAGGGCGAGGCGGACGCGAGGAGGGCCGCATGGGTGCGTATCGCAAGTCCGGTCAGGAAAGGGATGCGGAAGGAGGTGATGGCGGCGTACTTGACCGCACGTATCATTCGCACGGGATCCTCCCGGAATATATTCCGGAGGGATATGACGGGCTTTATGGTCTTTGCGGCCATATCCTTGAAGCCGCCGACATAGTCCACAAGCAGAGAATCCAGGGGGTCGAAGTATAGGGCGTTCATGGAGAAATCCCGCCGCAGGGCGTCCTCTTCTATCGTCCCGAAGGTGTTTCCCACGGTGCCGTTGGCTATGGAACGGTAGGTGGCCACCTCGAAGATCTTTCGCCCCGCGTATACGTGAACCAGGCGGAAACGTCGTCCGATGACGCGGCTGTTCCGGAATATCTTGCGTATCCGGGGCGGCTGCGCGTCCGTGACTATATCGAAGTCCTTGGGCCTCCTGCCCAGGAGCAGATCCCGGACGGCTCCGCCCACGATATAGGCCGTATGGCCGTTCGCGCGAAGATGCTCCACGATCCTCAGGGCATCGGGGTCGATGAATTTGCGATCAATGCGGTGTTCTTCCGCGGTATAGACGAGCGCCCGTTTCACGGGACGTCCGTCGCTTCCCGTACTGTATCGAACGAGCAAGCGGACCTCTGGGGTTGCACGGTTGGGTGCGGTACTGTATCCAAATTATAACCTAATCGGAGGATACCTAGTCAAGAAGCCGGATTTCTTTCCTTCGTCCCCGAAAAGCTTAGAAAAACCGCTGCGATTCTTTTTTCCGCTAAACTTTTGATGGTGGAGTGCCGATAGTTTAAAAGGAGTTGGAATCTCCGGCCGCCGCCTGCGGCGGCCGGAGCGTTTTTCTCCGTCTCTTAAGAATATCGGCGTACGGCGCTTCTTCTTAACAAAAAAGGCCGGCGCTTCCCTGTGGGGGAAAGGAGGAGTGATCGCCGGGCGCCCGAGGGCGCGGCGGCGCGTTTTCCGAGAAACCGCGAGGCAAGGACGCCTCGCGCCACACATTCAAGGAGGATCTAGATGATCATCAACCACAACCTGAGCGCCATGTTCGCGGACCGCAACCTTCGGGTGAACGGTCTGGCCCTGGACAAGAACATGGAAAAGCTCTCCTCCGGCTTGCGGATCAACCGCGCCGGCGACGACGCTTCCGGATTGGCCGTGTCGGAAAAGATGCGCTCCCAGATACGGGGCCTGAATCAGGCTTCCAAGAACGCTGCGAACGGCATCTCCTTCATCCAGACCACGGAAGGCTATCTCCAGGAATCCCAGGACATCATCCAGAGGCTTCGCGAACTGGCCGTACAGGCCTCCAACGGCATCTAC
>CAYTYG010000305.1:0-4043 GCA_964441515.1 uncultured Treponema sp. | reverse complement strand
AGGCATCCGAAAAAGTCGACCCCAGGTCGGATCGCGGAATCGATCCCGCGGCCTTCGAGCGCGACTATCTTAAGCCCGTGCACCGGGTGGGTACGGTCACGGCCCTGGCCGTCTTCCTGGCTCTCTTCATCCCCTCCATCCTGCTCTACCTGCTCTACGGCCAGTTTCCCGCCTGGCAGACGATAGCCACCGGCTTCGTCCTCGCCATGACCTACGCGGCGCCGTTCTACTTCAGCGAGCCGATCTCCTACTACCCCATCGTGGGGAACGCCGGCTGGTACATGGTCTCCACGACCGGGAACGGATCGAACCTGCGGGTTCCCTGCGCGGCCGTGGCCCTGGAGGTAGCGGGGGCCAAGGAAGGCTCCATGGAGGGCGAGCTCGTCGCAGCCGTGGGCATCGCAACCTCCGTGCTGATCAGCATCCCCGCCATCCTGCTGGGCGCCCTGGTGATCGGGGCCATCCGGCAGGTCTTCCCCGCCTGGCTGCTGGACGCCTTCAACAAGTACCTCCTGCCCTCCGTCTTCGGTGCGGTATGGGGGTCCTTCATCCTGCGGGGGTGGAAGTACGCCCCGATCTCCATAGTCCTCGCCCTGGGCGCCATCTTCCTCAAGGTTCCGGGCGCCTGGACGATCATCATCATCGTCGTGGGCACCATGCTCGCGGGAGCCCTAATGCTCAAGCTTTTCAAGGTAGAGGCCTGACAAGTCATACTTCAAAGAACCCCCGGGGCCGCGTCCCCGGGGGCGGCCCCGGCCCGAAGGGGCGAGAAACAAGGATTCAGCACGGCATGACATACAGCATCGACGAACGGGAACTGGTCCGGGTCTGCGCCGACCTGGTTCGCTTCAACACCTCCAATCCGCCGGGCAACGAGGCGGCCGCGGTCCAATACGTGGCGGATTACCTCGAGCCCCTGGGATTCGAGTTCCAGTACCTGGAGCACGGGGAAGGCCGCAGGTCCGTCATCGCGCGGAGGAAGGGCTCCGGAGGAGTCCCGGGACTCGTGTTCAACGGCCACCTGGACGTAGTCCCCGTGGGAGGCCAGGAATGGACGCACCCGCCCTTCGCCGGCGAGACGGCGGACGGGAAGGTGTGGGGGCGGGGATCGACGGACATGAAGGGGGGACTCGCGGCCATGATGGTGGCGGCGAAGGCCCTGGTCGAGAGCGGGGCGAAGCTCCGGGGGGACTTGGTCATCACCGGGACCGCGGGCGAAGAGATGACGATGATCGGCGCCAAGGACATCTGCGAGCAGGGCATCCTGGGGGACGTCCAGGCCATCCTGATCTCCGAGCCCACCCTGAACGGGGTGGGCACCGCAGAGCGCGGAGTTTTCTGGCCGGAGTTCACCACCTACGGGAAGACCGCCCACGGCTCCACCCCGCACCTGGGGCGGAACGCCGTCCTCATGATGGCCCCCCTGATCGAGGAGCTGGACCGGCTGGAGATTCCCTTCTCGCCGCACCCGGCGCTGGGGTCCTTCACCCGCAGCGTCAACACGATAAGCGGGGGGGTCAAGACGAACGTGGTTCCCGACCGCTGCGTGCTGACCGTGGACATGCGCACCGTCCCCGGGCAAGACCATGCCGCGATCCGCGCCCGGCTCGAGAAGCTCCTGGAGGAGCACGAGAGGCGGCGCCCCGGATTCCGGGCCACCTTGGCCGTGAACTTTGACATCCCCCCGGTGGAAACCCCCTGGGAGGATCCCGCGGTGAAAAAGTTCGTCGAGGCGGCGGGCCGGGGGCTGGGGCGGGAGCCCAAGCACATCGTCATGCCCTTCGCCACCGAGGCGGCCATCTTCGTGCCCGCCCTGGGCGTCCCGACCATCATTTTCGGCCCCGGGGACCCGGCCCTGGCCCACCAGCCCAACGAGTTCGTGGAGATACAAGCGATGGCGGACGCGGCCCGGGCCTTAGCGGAGGCCGCCCGGGCGTTCCTGGCCTAAGGGCACTGGGCTTCCTCCCCGCGGCTTCGGCCGCGGGGAGGGCCGCTCCCGGCGCGGCGACGCCGTTCGCTTGACACTCGTTCCCCGTTCCGGCTATTCCTAGACATTCCCTTTTCGACAAACCTTCCGGAGCGGATGCCCGAACCATGAACGACGCCGATCCTCAATTCACCCGGATGACCACGGCTCCGGTGGGCGGGCTCATCGCCTCCCTCTCCGTGCCCACGGTCATCAGCATGCTGGTTTCCGCGGTCTACAACATGGCGGACACCTACTTCGTCTCCAAGCTCGGCACCAGCGCGTCCGGGGCGGTTGGCATCGTCTTTTCCCTGATGGCCATAATACAGGCGTTCGGGTTCACCCTGGGGATGGGTTCCGGGACCTGGATTTCCCGCCTCCTGGGCGCCCGCCGGACCGGGGAAGCGGGCCGGGTGGCCTCCAGCGGCTTCGCCTCCGCCCTGGTCATCGGAACCGCGCTCGCCGTCCTGGGGACGGCTTTCCTCGATCCCCTCATGCATGTCCTGGGCGCCACGGACACCATACTGCCCTACGCCCGGGACTACGCGCGCTACATCCTGCTGGCCGCCCCGGTCATGGCCTCGTCCTTCGTGCTGAACAACACGCTCCGGGCCGAGGGGAAGGCCCGGTACTCCATGGCCGGGATAGCCTTCGGAGGGATTCTGAACTGCTTCCTGGACCCGCTTTTCATCTTCGCCTTTCGCATGGGCATAGCGGGGGCGGCCGTGGCCACGGCGCTGAGCCAGTTCGCGAGCCTGGCCGTCCTCCTGGCTCCCTACCTGCGCGGGAAGACATCCGCCAAGCTCGGACTCGGGGGGATCGCGAGGTCCCCGGATGTCTACCTGAAGATACTCCGCAACGGCTTCCCCTCCTTCTGCCGGCAGGGGCTTTCCAGCGCGTCCACCATCGTCCTAAATATCAACGCCGCGGTCTACGGAGACGCGGCCGTGGCGGCCATGGCCATCGTGGGTAAGATATTCCTGTTCATCTTTTCGATCATTATCGGGGTGGGGCAGGGCTTCCAGCCCGTGGTTGGGTACAACTACGGCGCGCAAATATACGACAGGGTCCGGGAGGCGTTCCATTTCCTTCTGAGATCCGGAACCCTCCTGATGACGGCCTTCGGGGTGCTTGTCTTCGCGGCGGCGCCGCACTTGATGCGGTTCTTTATTGCCCGGGACGCGGAGGTCGTGGCCATAGGGACCCTGGCCCTGCGGGCGCAGTGCCTGGCCATGCCACTCCTTGCCCTGGGAGTGGCGTGCAACATGACCTTCCAGGTCATCGGAAAGTCCTGGACGGCCACGTTCCTCTCGGTCCTGAGGCAGGGGGTTTTTTTCCTGCCCCTGATCCTGGTCCTGCCCCGGTTCCTGGGTCTTGCGGGGGTGCAGATCACCCAGCCCCTGGCGGACGCGTTCACGTTCCTGGTCAATATACCCTTCGCGGTATCCTTCCTGCGCAGGCTGGGACGGAGGATGGACGGGTCCGCGCTGAAAGTGTGAGGAGAATGTCGATTCCCGGCTTGGCGGGAATCGACGCTGTTCCGAAGGGACGCCGCGTTTCCCAAGGACCAACCCGGCCTTCGGGCTCCGGGCGGCGGGTAATTGGGAACTTCCCTGGTCTTCCTTGGAGGATACAGTACTTCCCGTAGCTCGCCCAACGGCTTGACCCCATTTCCTGATGAGCTATGATCACGATCGGAGTAGGCCGCGTAGACCGCCTGTTGCGGCTTGACCCCATTTCCTGATGAGCTATGATCCGGAAACGCTTCGGACGTTTCTAATCTCTGTTGCGGCTTGACCCCATTTCCTGATGAGCTATGATCATGTTGTTCGCCGCTTCCTTGCATTCTGGGTTGCGGCTTGACCCCATTTCCTGATGAGCTATGATAGCCTGGCGAGCGACACGGACACCACCGTCGTTGCGGCTTGACCCCATTTCCTGATGAGCTATGATGGGGGCGGGTAGCGTTGGACACGTCTTGCAGTTGCGGCTTGACCCCATTTCCTGATGAGCTATGATTCTCTTCTTCTCTTCTCTCTTCTTCCTGTTGTTGCGGCTTGACCCCATTTCCTGATGA
>CAYTYG010000304.1:1413-4062 GCA_964441515.1 uncultured Treponema sp. | reverse complement strand
GAAGATCACCTTTTTCTCCAAGGAAGCCGTCCGGTGCCCGGTTTGCGGGTCCGCGTTCCACCGGGAGGAGCTCTTCTCCGGACGGGTGAACGCCGGGGACCTTACGGACGAACTCCACAGGAAGTATATCCCCATGCGGGACTTCGGCGAGGTGAACCCCCTTGTGTACGACGTAACCGTCTGTCCTTCCTGCTTCTACGCCGCCCTGCGTTCGGACTTTTCCTCGGTCCCGCAGAAGGCCCTCACGGCTTTGGAGTCCCAGACAGCCTCCCGGGTCAGCCAGGTCCAGAAGGTTTTCCCCCCCCTGGACTTCCAGGGCGCCCGGCGCATCCTGGAGGGCGCCGCCAGCTATTATCTGGCCCTCCTCTGCTACGAGAGTTTCCCCAAGGATTTCGCCCCCACCCTCAAGGGCGCCGTCTGCAGCCTCCGCGCCGCGTGGCTCTGCGGATACCTGCACGAGAAGGCTCCCAACGAGAACTACGACTATATCGCCTCGATCTTCTACCGCAAGGCCCGGGTCCTTTACCGGGGGGCCATAGAGCGGGAGCAGTCCGGCAAGGAGCCGATCGGAGCCGCCAAGTGGATGGGGCCGGACACGGACAAGAACTACGGCTACGAGGGCGTACTCTACCTTTCCGGCATCCTTGAGCTGAAGTACGGAAACCGGAAGGATCCCGCGTACCGGGAGGCCGTGCTGGACGACTGCAAGCGCACCATCGCCAAGATGTTCGGCCTGGGCAAGCGGTCCAAGGCCAAGCCGGGGCCGCTCTTGGACAAGGCGCGGGACCTCTACGACCGCATCAAGGTAGAGCTGAACCAGGACGACGATTCGGACGATGAGTGAACGCACCATACGCCTGGACCTCTCCTACGACGGGACGGACTTTTCCGGCTGGCAGCGCCAGAAGAACGCCCGGACCGTCCAGGAGGAGGTCGAGAAGGCCCTGGCGGGGATGCACGGACGCCCGGTGGACGTGACGGGCGCGGGAAGGACGGACGCGGGGGTCCACGCCGCGCGTCAGACCGCGCACTTCCGGACGGATATCCGGTCCATACCCGCGGAGCGTTTCCGCCTGGCCCTGAACCGGCTCCTGCCCCGGGATGTCCGGGTGTTTTCCTCCCGGGAGGCGGATCCGGATTTTCACGCCCGGTACGACGCCCGGCTCCGCAGGTACAAGTACTTCATCGATACTTCCACGGAGTGTCCTCCCTGGAGGGCGCGCTACGCGTGGCCCCTGCACCGCCGGCTGGACCTTCCCCGTCTGAACGGCATGGCTTCCGCCCTGCTCGGTGAGACGGATTTCACCGCGTTCTCCAGCGCCCGGGATCCCTCGGAAAACCGCTGCCGCTTCGTCCACGGCGCCGCGTGGTACCGGGAAGGGGAGCTGGCGGTCTTCGAAATCTCCGCCAACGCCTTCCTCTGGCGCATGGTGCGTTCCCTGGTGGGCTCCATGGCGGAGTACGAGGCGGAGGGAAGGGACGCCGCCTGGATGCGCGGGGTCCTGGCTTCCCGGGACCGCGGCCTGGCGGGGTCCACGGCCCCGGCGTGCGGGCTTTTCCTGTGGAACGTGGAGTACTACGAAAACCCGACCCGGAGGACGGAGGGAAGCCCGGGGTGAAACCGGGGTCCGCCTTCGGCTCAGCCCTTCTTCTGGTAGACCGTCAGGGTCTGGTAGACGAACTTGATCCTGTCCTTGTCGAACCGCCGCTTTATATCCATCAGCACGGTGTTCTTTACGTCCACGAAATTCTCCTTGGCGAACCACACCCCTAGGAAGAGATTGATCCCGTTGGCCCCGAAGCCTTCTACGATGAAGAAGGGCTCCGGGTTGCGGAGCACCCAGGGGTTCGCGTCGGCGCAATCCAGCAGGGCCTGCCGTGCCCGCGCGATGTCCTCCTGGTAGGGGATGGCGATGTTGATATTGAGCCTTCGTATAGGGTAACGGGTAATATTGATGATGTTCGTCTTTACGAGGGTCTCGTTGGGTATGCGGACCAGGCGGTTGTCGAAGGTACGGAGCTTGACGGAGAGCAAGTCGATGGAATCCACGCTCCCGACCGTCCCGCCCCCGACGTCCAGCACGTCTCCCACCGCGTACGCCTTTTCCGTCAGCAGGAAGAGGCCGCTGATGAGGTTGGACACCGAGGTTTGGGCCGCGAAGCCTATGGCGATGCCCGCGATCCCCGCCGCCCCCAGGAGGGCCGAGAGGTCGAAGCCCGCGGCGTTGGCCGCGTTGACCGCCACGAGGGTGTACCCGAGGTAGCGGACGGCCTTTTCCAGGATCTGGGACGACCGGGGAGCCAGCCGATTTTTCGACACCTTGCGGACTATAACCACGGCCAGGCGCACCGCGATCAGGCTCGCGGCTAGGATCCCGAGGAGTTTCAGGGCGGCCCAGAGGGCTTCCAGGGTCAGAAGGTTGTCCAGAGTGTCCTTGAGCTTGAGGTCCTTCAGGAATGGAGCCGCTTTTTCGGAACCCCCCATATCGTCCTCCCTCCTAATGGTTTTATATACCCGTGATGGACCGCAGTATGTCCTTGCCTATGGAGAAGATCTTCGTCTCGGGCACCTTGCGCGCCGGATGCTTCACGTCCATCGCGCCCAGGAGCGGGTCCATGCCGCGCCTCGGGTTGACCTGGAGCCCGTCC
>CAYTYG010000304.1:0-1403 GCA_964441515.1 uncultured Treponema sp. | reverse complement strand
GCCGAGAAGGAGCAGTACACCCGGTCCGTCGCGAATATACCCTCCCGGCCGTAGATAGAGAGGGAGTCCGTGGGGACGCAGAGCCGGGAGAGGTCCATGGTCGCCGGCATCTCGTTCCTCAGCGTGACCGGGCATACCGCAAGGGCTGGGTCCGGCTTGGCCAGGAAGCGGCCCACCTCCGCCTCGGCGCTGAAGGTGGAAACCACCGCGTCGCAGAGAACCCCCTCCTGCGGGGTTCCGAACCAGCTGGTCTTGCCGGGAGCCAGGGGCACGGATCCCAGGATAGCGCCGCCGGGCATCTGCACCTCCGCCTGGAGGGGCAGGAACATGTATCCGTCTATCTCAACTCCGGGGAAGAAGGCGAGGGGTTCGGAGATTTGAACCTCGTAGGGCCGCGGAGAGAGCGCCGGGCGTATGGTCAGTTCCGCGGCTCCCAGGAGGGCGGAGTACCTCCAGGAAAGGCCGGCCGGGGGATTCCGGGCGGGGGAGCAGGGCGCCGGGCGCTGGGGCTTCGCGGGGTACTCCGCGGCTATCCCCCACCGTATGCCGTCCGCGCGGATATAGACGCTGGCGGTGGAAAAACGAACAACGTACGTCGTTCCCGGGGAAAGGGCGAAGGTGGACCACATGGCGTTTCCTCCGGAAGGAGACCTTGCGGGCGCCCGGCTCCGGTCGTATACTCACCGGGCGCGGCATATCCCTACGATACAGGATTATTCCCCGGGCCTCAACCCGAGGAACCCGGGAAAGCGCCGCGCGGGAAGGTCCATGCCCTCGTATGAAGGCCGCGTGGAGGGCCCCGGGGGGCAGCGGTTGGACGTTTACGCCGCCGAGACCCTGGGGATACTCTCCCGTTCGCAGCTCAAGACCCGCCTGGTCTCGGCCGCCGTGAACGGCCGGGCGGCCAAGCTCTCCCGCCCCCTGCGCCCGGGGGACCTTTTGCGCCTGGAGTGGAGGGAGGCCGAGAACACCGGCTTCCTTCCCGAGGACATCCCCCTTTCCGTGCTGTACGAGGATTCCCGGGTGATCGTTGTCGACAAGCCTCAGGGCATGGTGGTGCACCCGGCCCATGGGAACTGGACCGGAACCCTGGCGAACGCCCTCCTCCACAGGGTTCTCAAGGAGCGGGACGCCGCCGGCGGGTCGGGGGAAGCCCCGGAACGGGCGGGCATCGTCCATCGCCTGGACAAGGATACGTCCGGGGTCGTCGTGGCGGCCAAGGACGCCCAAGCCCAGGCCTTCCTGGCCGCCCAGTTCAAGGAACGCAGGTGCTCGAAGGAGTACCTGGCGGTCTCCTCGGCCCCGCTCCCCGCGACCTCGGGCCGCGTGGAGGGCCGGTTGGGCCGGGATCCCCGGGACCGTAAGCGATTCGCGCCGGTCGAGGAGGCCGGGAAAGCGGCCGT
>CAYTYG010000303.1:2861-4071 GCA_964441515.1 uncultured Treponema sp. | reverse complement strand
TGAATGCCTCCTTCGTCTTTCAGACTAAGGTGCCTTCTTCGTGGCACACGTTGAACTAGTTGTTGGATGATTTTTCTTCAATAACTTCTTCGATTATTTTATAGGTTTTATCTATTTCATGTTGAGAAACTTTAAAAAAGAGATTTTCTAAAAAATTTTCTATCAATTCTTCTTCATCCCAATCATCAAACTCTTTATTCACTGAATACACCCTAGTGTATTTTGTTCCTGGTTGATATGCATTCTGTTGAAACTTAAAACCATTTTTTTTAAATTTTTCTAATAATTTAACTCTAAATTCGTTATCAATAACCGGTCCTATTTCCACAACTAAGCCAATTTTTATATCTCCATTTCTTCTAAACCAGAATGAAATGGGTAATTCACTTTTCCATTTTTGTATATTTGTTCCATACAGCTTTTTTAACTCTTTGCTATGAAAGAAAACAGCATTTCCAGTTGATGCTTCATATGTAAAGCCATTTTTATTTATAAAGTTATGGCATGCTGATATAAAATAGTTTGTATTAACATTATTATTTATAAAATCTATAACATCTTTATACTCAGAATAAACAGTCTTTGCCAATTCAACAGTTTTTTCATTTCCCATTTTCAAGACTCCTTGTAAGGCTGAAAAATAATGTTTAATAAAATCAAATTGTTCTTTTGGAATACTGTTCTCATAAGATATTAATAGCATTTCTATCTTTTCCAAAATAGATTCATACTCATATGAGATGTAATCATCACAACTTGGTTCATCTCCAAATAGAGTCAAAAAAACAGGAATAATCTTATATTCATTGTATTTAGTAGTTACAAATTGGAGATAGTCTTGAAGTTGATTTGAATGTTCTGATGATTTTATTTTATTTTCAACAATTATTACTGCTTTAATATCTTCACAAATAATCAATAAATCAATAGACTTTTTATTAGCCAACTTATATTCGCGTAAAACAGTAGTTCTTTTTAAACTACTTGTGAATAAATCTTTGAATGAAAATGCGTCTGAACCTTTAATTTGTTTCACAAAATCAACTAACAAATGACGTAAAAGAAAATCATTAGTTTGATGATTTTCATTAGGATTAATTAACCATCCAAGAAAATTTGAATGACGTATCTCAAACTCTTCAATTTTTAATACTTTAAAAGGATTAAATATTTTTATCTGTGAATTTAGCTGGCTAAATTGTTTTGAGTT
>CAYTYG010000303.1:932-2851 GCA_964441515.1 uncultured Treponema sp. | reverse complement strand
ATTGTATTTGTGCTTATTATGGTGTTCCGTCATTACTTCATTGAAGTTTATTTTTTGACGCAGGCTTTCAAAAAGACTGACAATATTATTCACACAGTCTTCCTGATAGGCTTGTATTTCGTATTGAAACTGTTTATTTTCTGAATTTGCCATGTTTTCTCCATTCAAATTCTTAGCCCGCCATGGACGGCGGGCGTTCTTAGGGCGCGAACTACTATACCATCTTTATCTTTCTTAGTTTAGCGCCGCGAAAGCGGCGTCCATCCAACATCTATTATACCTTTTCCGGATAATCTGCCAATCAAAATCATTCGGTCGGTATAAGATCCCAGACTGGATTCCTTCGATATCGGTAATTGCCTTATCCGGAACAAGATAGACGCAACTTAAAGGGTTCCGAGATATTTATCACGGTCCGTATAAGCTGCCGCCTTACAGGTTGTCCACGGGGCTTTTTACCCCCAGGGGGCCGTTGTTCAACACGTGCGTGTAGATCATGGTCGTCTTGACGTCGCTGTGGCCCAACAGCTCCTGGACGGTGCGGATGTCGTATCCGGACTCGATCAGGTGCGTGGCGAAGGAATGCCGGAAGGTATGGCAGCTGACCCGTTTCGAGAGTCCCGCGGCCCGGGCCGCCGCCTTTACGGCCCTTTGAAGAAGGCTGTCGTCCATGTGATGGCGCCCTTCCCTCCCGGTTTCCCGGTTTACCCACCGGCGCTCCTGGGGAAACACCCATTGCCATTTCCAATCCTTCGAGGCGTTCGGGTATTTTCTGTCCAGGGCGCCGGGCAGCGGGGCCTGCCCCCATCCCGCGGCAAGGTCCCCTTCGTGGATGGACCGCACCCGGGCCAGGTGCTTGCGCAAGTCCGGTTGTATCGATCCCGGAAGCATGGTGATCCGGTCTTTCGCGCCTTTGCCGTTGCGCACCAGGATTTTATTCCCTTCAAAGTCGATATCCTGGACCCTCAAGCCGAGGCACTCGTTCAACCGAAGCCCGGAACCGTACAACAGGAAGGCCGCCAGCCTCCGGTCCCCGGTCAGGCGTTCCAACACCGCCCGCGCCTCGGACCGCGTCATCACCACCGGAAGGCGCTTCGGCTTGCGGGCCCGTATCACGTTCCCAAGGTCTTGGACGGTGCGGTTCAAAACCGTACGGAAAAGGAAAAGCAGGGCGGCAAGGGCCTGGTTCTGGCTGGAGGAGCTCACCCTCTCCTGCGCGGCAAGGCGGGTCAGGAAGCGGTTGATGTCCGCCTCCGTCCAGCCGCACGGATCGGCGCTGCCTATGCCGGCCAGAAAACGCTCCACCCAGGCCCGGTATACCCTCCGCGTCCGGGGGCTGTAATGGCGGGCGGCCAGGGACCTCTCGTATTCGTCCAGCAGGGACGTCGCCGCGCACGGGGGCTTGTCCGTCTCCCGGTTGAACAGGCCGGTCCCGTACAATCCCCGGAGCAGGGCCTCCGCGGTTTCGGGCGTGCCCGGCAAGAGCCATGCCTTGCGGGCCGCGTTCCATCTCCGTCCGGGGAGGCTTCGGACTACGGGAAGAAGCCTTTCGTCATAGGGTATTCCCACGGAAAGGCTTTTCCCGTCCAGGGCGAGTATGGTTATTCGCAAGGGCGCCGAGATGGTCATCCCGTCCGTATAACCGCGGGAAAGCCCGCTTCCGCTTTCGTCGCCCCCGGACGCGACGGTTTTTTCCCTTGCCTTGGGGGCCGGGGACGGCGCATAATCTATCCATGCAGAACGACGCGGTACGCATCCTTATCACCGGCGGAACCTTCGACAAGCACTACGACGAGATACGCGGGGAGCTCACCTTCAAGGAAACCCACCTGCCGGAAATCCTCAAGCAGGTGCGGGTCACGATACCCGTCGAGGTGGAGCTGAACCAGCTCATCGACTCCCTGCAGATGCAGGAGGAG
>CAYTYG010000303.1:0-922 GCA_964441515.1 uncultured Treponema sp. | reverse complement strand
GACGGCCCGGGTCCTGGGCAAGGCCGGCCTTGGCAAGACCATAGTCCTTACCGGGGCCATGGTCCCCTACCAGGTCTCCGGGTCCGACGCCCTGTTCAACCTGGGAACCGCCTTCTCCGCGGTCCAGCTGGTTCCCCCGGGGGTCTGGATCGTCATGAACGGTCGGGTCTTCGCCTGGGACAAGGTGCGGAAGAACCGGGCCGAGGGCGTCTTCGAGGAGGCCTGAGTGCCCCCCGCCCGCCCCCGGGCCGGGCGAGCTTCCGGGGGCCCCGGCAGGAAGCCCTCCCGGGCGCCCAAGAGCGGGAGACGGCGCCCCCGAGCCCCCCGGAAGCTCGCGGTCTTCGCGTCCGCCGCCTTCCTCGTGCTGGCCGCCCTGGCCGCCTCGGTATGGCTTGTCCGCTTCACGGGGCCCGGCGCCCCGCCCCCCGAGAGGCCTCCCGGGCCGCCCCCCCGGGCGGGAGTCCCGGAAACCCCGGCCCCCGAATCCCCCCTCCCGGGCGCGCCGGAACGCGTCCCCGGCCGGTCCGCGGCCCGAAACCCCGGGGGCGTCCCGGAAAGGCCGAAGCCCGTCAAGGGGCGCATCGTCCTTGTGATCGACGACGCGGGGCACAACCTCCAGGACCTGGAGCCCTTCCTGCGCTTCCCGGGCCCCCTGACCATAGCCGTCCTGCCCGGGCTCCCCCACTCCGCCCAGGCCGCGGAGAGGATACGGGCGGCCGGGAAGGAAGTGATCCTCCACCAGCCCATGGAGGCCCTGGGGGGGGAGGATCCGGGGCCCGGCGCCCTCCGCAGGGGCATGGACGAGCTGGAGATGGCGGCGGTGATCGCGGAGAACCTTGCCGGCGTCCCGGGAGCCGTGGGCATGAACAACCACATGGGCTCCGCGATCACCAGCGATCCCGAGGCCGTCCGGGCCGTCCTG
>CAYTYG010000302.1:3054-4085 GCA_964441515.1 uncultured Treponema sp. | reverse complement strand
GGGATGCCGGACGTTGAATGGCAACCCTCGCACCAAATGGCAAAGAAAAGGACGGCTCCACATCGCTAAGACGTTCGAGAATATCGCCAAGACTGCCGCTGCTGCTGCCGTCGGCATGGACTTACTAAGGCAAGCAGCCGAAAGAATCAAGGGGAAGGGTTCTCCAAGCCATCCGGGGGCCGGAAACCGCGGACAAGCGCGATATCTTGTCCCTGTCCGACTCCGGCGGAGGTTCCATGCGCAGATTACCCGCGTTCCGGGCTTTCTTCCTCTTTGTCGCGGTCCTGCCCGCTTCCTGGGCGGCAGGCCGGGAAACGACGGTCTTTCTAGTCCGCTTCTCCGGGGCCGACGGTCCTGTGCGGTTCTCGCACCAGGATCTCCCGGCCGCGGCGCGCTTCCTCTTCCCGGTTCCCTTCTCCATACGGGCGGGGCGCCTGGAGCTGGCGGCGGATTCCTCCGCGGGCGTGCTGGAGAGGGAACGGGCCGTCCTGGCCCGCCGCCCCGTCGGAACCCTGGAGAGCGTAACCGTCCTTGTGAACGCGCCGGCCGAAAAAAATCCCCGGCCGGCCCGGAGCGTCACGGTAGCCTTCACCCTGGACGAACTCCTGGCCCGGGGAGGGGCTTGGGCCGGCGTGCCCGCGGCCTGGGCCTGCGAGACCGCGGCGCGGAAGTCCGGCTGGGCCGCCGGAAGGGTATGGGTCCGCTCCATCCAGTTCGATCCGAGGCGGGGACGTTTTACGGTAAAGGTCGGCCTAATCCGCTGAATCCGAGTCCTGGGCGCGGGCGGCCTCGCGGGCGGCCCGGGCCAGCAGTTGTTCCTCCCCCTCCGCCGGGAGCCCTTCCTCCGCCCGGGCGGAGCGAAGCCAGAAGAGCCAGGTCCGGACGGGGAAAGCCGGGTAGAGGGCCCGGCAGGCCGCGCGGTAGGCCGCGAGCTGGCCGTCGTATTCCCCC
This sequence comes from uncultured Treponema sp., assembly GCA_964441515.1. Taxonomy (GTDB): domain Bacteria; phylum Spirochaetota; class Spirochaetia; order Treponematales; family UBA12059; genus JAAYUR01. The sequence goes on along the minus strand of CAYTYG010000302.1, from coordinate 3,134 downwards.
TCCCGCCGGCCGGCGTTGCTCTTGAAGTCTACCAGGACGACCTCGCTCCCCGTGTTGTAGAGCAGGTCCGTCCGCCCCGA
>CAYTYG010000302.1:0-3044 GCA_964441515.1 uncultured Treponema sp. | reverse complement strand
AGACCAGGAGTTCCGTCTCGACCGAATAGAGGAAGGACGCCTCCAGCTTGAGCACCGGGGCCCCCCGCGCCTCCCGCCCCAGGGGGGAATCCAGGAATCCCGCTGCCAGGTCCCGGGCTTCCTTTTCCAGGAGGGCGCGGAGGGCTTCCGGCGCTCGGTCCAGGGCTTCCTCGAAATCGGCCGGACCCTTGCCTGTCCTGTCCAAAAGAGCCTCCACGGCCGCGTGGCAGATCTCCCCGAACAGGGTTTCCGCTATCCTTTCCGCGGCGTTTTCGTGTTCCAGGCCGGGCAGGGGCTCCCAGTCCGGCGGCGGACCCGACGTCGCGGCCTCCTGCCGTAGCCGGTTCCAGGCCTCGTTGAGCGCGGACGCGGACACTTCCCTCCGCGCCCATGCGCGTTCGGCGGCCCGGGCGCGCCCGTAGGCGGGGAGAAGGGAGTCCGCGCCGCGGGCGCCCGAGCCCCCGAAGAGCTTCCGGTAATCCCCCTCGGAGAGATCGGGGACGGCCGCTTCCCGGACGGAGGCGGGGAGGTCCCCGAAGCGCCCGGAATCGTCCCGGAGCCCCGTGCCCCCCGCCAGGAGGGTGTGGAAGGCCGCGGCGCGGTTGTCCGCCGAGTTCGGCTCCGTGGCCGCGAAGACGAGGTGGGCCGAGGCGCGCGTGCAGGCCACGTAGAACAGGCGCTTGAGCTCCGCCTTTTCCTGTTCGGCCTCCTCCTCGCGCGCCATGTCGTAGAAGACGTTGACCCTGCGGGCGTCGGGGTCGTCCCAGGGCTTGAGGTTGAGCGTGATGCCGTGGGCCTTCGAATCGTACCAGGCGGCCCCGTTCCCGCCGGATTTCCCGGTCCCCTCCAGGAAGGGTAGGATGACGACGGGGAACTCGAGGCCCTTGGCCTTGTGCACCGTGAGGATGCGAAGCCCGGAGGCGGCCTCCCGGGGGGCGTCCAGGTCCGCGAAGCGCTCCGGGGTTCCCGCACGGGGTTCCAGCTCGGCCACGAAGGACGCGAGGGGCAGGCCCCGCGAGTCCGCGTCGGCCGCCAGGCGGAAGATGTAGTCGAAGTGCTCCAGGAAGGGATGCGCGTCCGGTTTCCGGAGTATGGCCAGGCGCAGGCCGTCGTCGTACCACAGGCGGCGCACGATGGAGGCCAAGGATTCGCGGTCCGCCGCGGCCTGAAGCCGGGCCAGGATTTCCCGGCCCCTTCGGAACCTCCCGGCGTCGTCCTCCGAAAGCCCCGCGGCCGCCTCGGCGCCCGGATCGAAGGCGGGCAGCCCCGCGGCCAGGATGCGCACGAAGGCGTCGTCGGAGACGCGCGCGAAGGGCGAACGCAGAAAGGCCGCGTAGGCGGGCCCGTCCTCGGGGTGCGCCGCGAGGCGCAGGGCCTGGTAGATGTCGTTGGCCGGCGACTCGGCGAAGAGCCCGCAGACGTCGCCCGCCGCGTAGGGGACGCCCAGGAGGCGGAAAAACTTCTCCAGGATGTACTGCTTGCCCGTAGTGCGGAGCAGCACGGCGAAATCGTCGTAGCCGGCGTGCCTCCAGGCCGGTTCGCCCTCCCCGGGCGCCCGCCCGAGGGGAACGCGCAGTTTTTTCCCCTCCACCGCGTCCTTGACGAAGCGCGCGACCGCGCAGGCCTGGGCTTCGTCGTCGCTGCGGAATCCCGCGCGCTCCGCGGGCGGACGGCGGTGCTTCCGGAGGTAGAGGATGGAGGGCTCGACGCCCTCCGTCGCGGACCGGGCCGCTATGCCGGTGAACCTCGCCTCGTAGTCCTTGTCCGCGCCGGCCATCACGCGCCGGAAAACCTCGTTGAAAAAGTCCACCAGGGCGGGCTCCGACCGGTAGTTCGTGCCCAAGGCCGGCCCGCACGCGCCGAAGTCCTCCGAGAGCCCCCGGAACACGGATACGTCCGCCCCCCGGAAGCGGTAGATGCTCTGCTTCTCGTCCCCCACGAAGAAGAGCTTGTCGGGCTCCAGGTCCGCCGCCCCGGGGATGCCCGGGGAAGAGAGGTCCGCCCGCTCGGCCAGGAGGTAGAGGAGGTCCTTCTGGAGCGAGTTGTTGTCCTGGAACTCGTCGATCATGATGAAGCGGAACCGGCGCTTCCAGTAGGAGCGGACGTCGGGCCTGCGCCGGAGGAGGTCCACCGCGGATTCCGCCGCGTCGCGGAATCCCATGACCCGTTCGAGGCGTTTTGCCCTGCGGACCCGCTCCCCGAGCTCCGCGATCAAGGCCAGGACGGCTTCGGACAGGGGGGCCCGCCGTTCCATCCCGGAGACGTCCAGGAGGTTTTTCGCGGCCCCCCGGGCGGCCTTGGCCGCTTCCTTGACGCGGATCTCGGGTTCGGACCTCCCGAACCCCTGCAGGTTGAGGCCCCCGATCGCGCGAAGGATCCCGCATTCCGGACCTACGCCGTCCCCCGCCGGGGCGTCGAGGAAGGCGGAGAGGGCGGCCGCGGTCTGCGCGGCCTTGGCCCCCAGCTTTTGCCCCGACGCCGCCTCTCCGGCCGCGAGGCGCGCCGCGTCCTTCAGGGCCTCGACGTTCTCCCGCCGCCGCGCTTCCAGGGCCCCCCGCTGGAGAGCGGCCATGGCGGGGATGTCCGGGGCGCCGGAGGGGGTCCAGAGCCGGGCGGCCGCGTCCGCGAAGAGCTCCTTCCAGGCCGTCTCGAAGCCCAGGCAGGAAAAGACCTCCCGCAGGGCCTCCTCCTCCCGGCGCTCCAGGAGGAAGGCCAGGGCCTGGGCCTCGGCTATGCGGCCGCACTCCCCGTCGTCCACCCGGAAGTCCGGCGGGTACCCGTAGTCCTGGGCTTCCGGCCGGAGGATGAGCGAGCAGAAGGAGTCCAGGGTCGATATCTGGGCTTCGGAGAACCGGTCCACCTGGTCCCGGACGCGGGGAAGCGGGGAGGCCAGGAGCTCGCGGTGGATGCGCCCGTACATCTCGGCGGCGGCCTTCCTTGTGAAGGTAAGGACGAGGATGGAGCGCACGTCGGCGTTTTCCCGGGAGACCAGGTCCAGGTAGCGCGCGGCCAGCACCGTGGTCTTGCCGCTCCCGGCGCCCGCC
>CAYTYG010000301.1:1174-4094 GCA_964441515.1 uncultured Treponema sp. | reverse complement strand
GCTGGAACTACTCCTTCGACCGGGATTTTACCCGGCGGCTCATCCTGCGAAGCCAGGGCACCGTGCTCTCCGCCCGGACGCTGCCGAAGGCGGAAATTCCCGGCCGCTACTTCGGGATAGCCCGGTGCTTCCGGTACGACAAGGTGGACGCCACCCACCTCTCGGACTTCTACCAGACCGAGGGAATAGTCCTGGGCGAGGACGTGAACCTCCGCACCCTCCTGGGATTCCTGGAGATGTTCGCCGTGGAGGTCGCGGGCGCGAAGGAGGTGAAGTACGTTCCGGGATACTTCCCCTTCACGGAGCCCTCCGTGGAGGTCCACATCAAGCATCCCGTGCTGGGTTGGTTCGAGCTGGGAGGCTCCGGCATTTTCCGCCCCGAAGTCACCGAGCCCCTGGGCGTCCACGTGCCCGTACTGGCTTGGGGCCTCGGGATAGACCGAATGGCCCTCATGGCTCTGGGGCTCAACGACCTGCGGGAACTCTTCAGCTCCGACATCGAGAACGTGCGCCTGCGCCGCTCCAAGATATAGTAACCGGAAAAGGATATTCGATATGCCCAAGATAGACGTCAACGAAAAGCTGTTCTTCGATCTCCTGGCCAAGCGATATGACGCGGCCTCCCTGGAAGCTGTCCTGCCGGCCGCCAAAGCCGAGCTGGACGGTTGGGACGATTCCGAGGAGGGGGAGAGGACGCTCCGCATCGAGCTGAACGACACGAACCGCCCGGACCTCTGGTCCACCGCGGGGGTGGCGCGCCAGCTGAGGATACGGGAGGGGGGCGATATACCCGTCTATCCCTTCTTCTCCCGGGAGGGGGACGCCCGCCCCGCCACGCGGCGCGTGACCGTGGACCCCTCGGTCCTGGGGGTGCGCCCCTTCATGGCCGCCTTCGTGATCTCCGGCAAGCCCGTGACGGACGCGGTGCTCCGGGACGCCATCCAGACCCAGGAGAAACTCTGTTGGAACTTCGGCCGCAAGAGGGCCAGCGTATCCATGGGGCTGTACCGCACGGCCCTCATACAGTGGCCCGTGGTCTATAAGGCCGTTGCCCCGGGCTCCGTGCGCTTCGTGCCCCTCCAGATGACGGAGTCCCTGACCCTGGATGAGATCCTGGAGAAGCATCCCAAGGGACAGGAGTACGGGTCCATCAATAAGGGCCGGAAGCTCCATCCCCTCCTGACGGACTCCCGCGGGGGGGTGCTCTCGTATCCTCCCATCATCAACAGCGCGGACATCGGGGCCGTGCAGGTGGGAGACACGGACCTGTTCGTGGAGCTCACCGGGACCGACCTGGCGGCCGTGACCCTTTCCGCCTCCATCGTGGCCTGCGATTTCGCGGACGCCGGCTATACGATCGATCCCGTCGCCGTAGACTACCCGGAGCCTACGGCCTTCGGCCGTACCGTTGTCTTCCCGTATTATTTCCAGCCCCCCGTGTCCGTGGACTCCGGGAAGGTAAGCCGCATGCTCGGCCGGTCCTTCTCCCCCCAGGCCGTGGCCGACGCCCTGGCACGGATGGGCGTGCGCACGCAGATCCACGGCCAGTACGTGACCGCCTATTCCCCGGAGTACCGAAACGACTTCCTCCATCCGGTGGACGTGATCGAGGACGTGATGATGGGGTGCGGCATGGAATCCTTCCAGCCCGAGCGGCCCAGGGATTTCACCATCGGGCGGCTTGCGCCGGTGGAGATACTCCTACGCAAGGCCAAGTCTGTCCTCGTGGGCATGGGCTACCAGGAGATGGTCTATAATTACCTGGGTTCCCGAAGGGACTACGTGGAGCGGATGAACGTATCGGGGGAGGAAGTCCTCCGTATCGCCAATCCCATGACCGAGAACTTCGAGTTCGTGCGCCCCTCCATCCTTCCCTCCCTGCTCGGGTCCGAGTCCGTGTCCGGCAAGGCGGTCTACCCCCACCGGATCTTCGAGGGGGGCAAGGTCGCCTTCAAGGACAAGAAAACCAACTACGGCACGGTCACGCGCACCTGGCTGGGCTTCCTATCCGCCCATGGGGAGGCCAACTTCAACGAGGCGTCCAGCCTCGTTTCCGCTCTCCTTTATTATCTCAACGAGGAATACTCCGTGGAGGACTGCGAGGATCCCCGTTTCCTTCCGGGACGACAGGCCCGGGTGTTGAGGAAGGGGAAGCCCATCGGAACCTTCGGGGAGATCCATCCCCAGGTCCTGGAGAATTGGGGGATAACCGTCCCCTGCGTTGCCGGGGAGATCGACATCGAATCCTGTCTCTGAAGGCGGCGATATGGATGTCCGGAAGTATTTCTCCGGGTACCCGGCCTGGGGATACGAGAATTTCCGCCGGATGCTGGACGGAACCGTAGCCAGGTACGGCGATGCCGTGGCCTTCCGGTTCCGGCCGGAGGGCTGCGAGGAGTACGCGACTCTTTCCTTCAGCGATATAGGGCGGCAATCCGGGGCCCTGTCCAGGTTCTTCCTGGCTTCGGGCCTCCGAACCGGGGATTGTGTTGCCATCTTCGCGGAAAACCGCCCGGAGTGGTGCATAGCGTATTTCGCGGCCGTCATCTGCGGGCTCGTGGCCGTCCCCCTGGACGTCACCCTGGACGAACGGAGCGTCTCCAACATCCTAGCCGCATCCTCCGCGCGGGCGCTGGTCTTCTCCGGGCGCCTGGGCGGGAGGGCGAGATCCGCGGTCCGCTCCTGCGGGGCGGAGCTTCCCATCCTCGTCAACCTGGACGGCGGGAATCCTTCCGCGCCCGATCCCGGGGAGCGGTCCTACCGGGACATCCTCCGGGAACCGCCCGGGGCGGAGCTTCCGGATCCCTCGGACCTCCCGGGCGACGCGCCCGCGTCCGTCATCTTCACCTCCGGGACCACGGGCATCGCCAAGGGCATCGTGCTCTCCCACAGGGGCATCCTTGCCAACATGGAGGCGGCC
>CAYTYG010000301.1:0-1164 GCA_964441515.1 uncultured Treponema sp. | reverse complement strand
CGGGTGGACGAGCGGGACACCCTGATCTCCGTACTGCCCCTCCACCACACCTACGCCGCGACCTGCACTTTCCTGGCGCCCCTGGAGGCCGGCGCATCCGTCACCTTCGTGGAGAAGATCATCCCCAGCATCGTGCTCCGGCATATCAAGGATTCGAGGGTGAACGTGCTGATCGGAGTTCCCCTGCTCTTCGACAAGATACGCGGAGGGATCGAGGCCGAGCTCCGAAAGCTGCCGGCCCCAGCGGGCTTCCTCATCCGGGCGCTCCTGGCCGCCAGCCGCTTCCTCGCCCTGTCCCTGCGGGTCAACGCCGGGAAGGTCCTCCTGGGCTTCCTCTCCCGCAAGGCGGGAATCGACACCCTCCGGCTCTGCGTCTCCGGCGGGGGTCCCCTTTTGCCGGAGACCGCTCACTTCTTCGACGCCCTGGGGCTTGGAATGGTCCAGGGGTACGGAATGAGCGAGAACGGACCGCTCATCTCCGTGAACCTGCCCCGGTACAAGGACAACCGCTCCGTGGGCCTCGCGGTCTGGGAAACGGAAGTCCGCATCGACGCTCCGGGGCCGGACGGCATCGGGGAAGTGCAGGTTCGCAGTCCCTCCCTCATGAAGGGGTACCTGAACGCCCCCGAGGCCACCGCGCAGGTCATGACGGCGGACGGATGGCTGCGCACCGGCGACCTGGGGCGCGTGGACGGCCGGGGTTTCCTGTTCCTGACCGGGAGGTCCAAGGATCTCATCGTGACGGAGGGAGGGAAAAACGTGTATCCCGAGGAGATCGAGCAGCGGTTCGCGGATTCTCCCTGGATATCGGAAGCCCTGGTTTTGGGCCGAAAGAACGTCGAGGGCAATTCCGGGGAGGATGTGGTGGCGTTCTTCTTCCCGAACTTCGACGCCATCCGGGCCGCCCACCCGGGGAGGGAGACCGACGAAGCCTTCGTCCGGGCTCTCGTCCGTTCGGAGGTAGTCCGGGTGAACAAGGGCATACCCCAGTATATGAAGGTCGTGGATTTCCGGATTCGGAACGAAGAGTTCGAGAAGACGAGCACCCGGAAGATCAAGAGGTTCCTGTACAAGGACCCGGCCCGCCCGGGAGGTCCCGAAGGCCCCCAAGCGGGATGACGATAAAGCCGGTTTTTCGCCGGAGAAGCCCGCTTCCCGGCCCGT
>CAYTYG010000300.1:3502-4110 GCA_964441515.1 uncultured Treponema sp. | reverse complement strand
GTAGATGCAGCCCAGGTATTCCACCTTGAGATTCAGGAACTGCCCCGATATGTTGATGATCCGCTCCGCGACCTTTTTGCCCTCCAGCACGTTCTTCACGCGGTTCACGACTAGCTTGAGCCCTATGTTCAGGTTCTCAACTTCCGTAGCGATGATCTTGATGATGCCGTACGCGTCCGTGATCGCCGTAGGCTCCGGGGTCGTAACGATGATGGCGTCGTCCGCCGCGGCCACGAAGGACAGGACGTTGCTGGAAACCCCGGCGCTCGTGTCGATGAGGATGATATCCGCGGCGGCCAGGGAATACAGCTCGCCGATGAAGCTCTGCCTCTCCTCCTCCGACAGGTTCGCGATCTTGGAAAAACCGGACGCCCCCGCCACGATCTGTATCCCGTAGTCGGTGTCCAGGATGATTTCCTTCATCGTCTTCTGCTTGCGTATCACGTGGTAGAGATTGTACTTGGGTATCATGTTGAGCATGATGTTCACGTTCGCAAGCCCCAGGTCCGCGTCCAAAACGATCACGCGCTTTCCCTGCTGGGCGTACGCGATGGCGAGGTTCACGGAGAGGTTCGTCTTCCCCACCCCCCCCTTCCCGCTGGTCACCG
>CAYTYG010000300.1:0-3492 GCA_964441515.1 uncultured Treponema sp. | reverse complement strand
GAACCATGCCGCCCGGGGTCAGGACTGCGGGCGCCTTCGACTGCATCAACTCCCGTAGTTTTTGAGCCTGATCTTCCATCACCGCCTCCCCCCGGCCCGGCTGTTCGCGCGGGCGCCGTACTTTTCCTCGATCTTTCCGCGGTCCACCCGGAATCCCTCCAGCCCCAGGAGCAGACGGGGTATCTCCGCGGGGGCGATGTCCTGGGGGACCTTCTGGCCGTCGGTAAGGTAGGAGACCGGCTTGCGCCGCTGGCACAGGACGGATATCACGTTGCCCAGGCGGTTCGTCTCGTCCAGCTTGGTCACCACCACGGCGCTGTAGTCGAAGGGCTCGAACTGGCGGAGGATATCCTCCATGTCCGTGGCCTTCGTGGTGGCCGCCATGGCCAGGTGCACTTCCGCGCCCTTTCCGCAGGCTTCCAGGATCTGCTTCATCTCCGCGAGCTTCACGGCCTCGCGGGGGCTCTTCCCGATGGTGTCCACGAGGATCAAGTCCACGTCCTTGTACATCGCGATCGTCTTGGCAAGGTCTTCCGCGGTTTCCACGCAGGAGGTGGGCACCCCCATGATGTCCCCGTAGGTTTCGATCTGCTGCTTCGCGCCGATCCGGTAGCTGTCGATCGTGATCATGCGGACGTCCCGGGGAGGAAGCCCCCCGATGCCGATCTTGTGGATGGCCGCCAGCTTGGCGATCGTCGTGGTCTTGCCCACACCCGTCGGCCCCACGAGCACGAAGACCCGGGTGCCCGAGCCCTCCGCGAAGCGGGCCACGGAGATGTCCCCGGCTATCCACTCCAGAACCGCGTCCTGCACCGCGTCCCAGTCCTCCAGGGCGTCCAGGGAGAACTCCGATCGAAGCCTCTCCAGCATCCCCCGGCGGTAGTCCTCGTTGAACTCGTTCAGGGCCAGAAGCTCGTCCATGGCCTTGAGGTTCGGATGCTCGGCCGGGGAGTCCGGGGAGCGGTAGGCCTCCACCGTCCGCTTCAGGTCCCGGACCTCCGAGAGGACTTCCTGCAGCGTGCGGTCCTGGATGGAAGCCAGGAGGCGGCGTTTCTCCTCCTCCAGGTCTGGTTTGCGGTTGACGGCTTCCTTTGCCGCGTCCTGGCGTACGTACCCGGTCAACTCCACTCCCTCGCGCGCGAAGAATCCCAAGACGCCCCCGGTACGCACGACGCGCTGGGTCAGGATCTGAGCCGCATCCCCGTATTTCGCGCGGACGCGCTCGATCGCCTCCCGGTGCGTGGTTCCCTGTTCGGTAAAATATTCCATCCCTTCATTCCCTTCCATATGCTATGCGGCCTGTTCCAGCTTGATCTCGCCGATGGCTTCCACCCGCACGTCCGCAACGATCTCGGGCACCGAGAGCACGACGAGGTCGGGTATCTCGCGCTCCGTGCTCGACTTCACCAGGGCCCGGGCGGCCTCGGAGCAGAGGATGAGCGGGAAGTATCCCTGCTTTTGCACGGCGGTCACCGCCTGGGTCAGGGCCTTTATCCACTGCCTCTGCACCGCGGGCTCCAGGGCGGAGAGCGCCCCTATCCCGGACTCCACCCGGCTCTCTATGATCCTCTGCTCCAGGTCCGGATCGATGGTCATCACGTGCAATACCTTCTGCGCGTCCGCGTATTGGAGGCAAATCTGCCTTCCCAGGGCCTGCCGAACCTTCTCCGCGAGGAATCCCGGGTCCTTGGTGATGCCCGCGTAGTCCGCGAGGGTCTCCAGGATGACGACCATGTTCCGTACGGAAACCTGCTCCCTCAGGAGGGCCTGGATGACCTTTTGTATCTCGCCCAGGGATAGGTGTTTCTGGGCGTCCTCCACAACGGCCGGGTAATCCTTGCGCAGGGTGTCCAGGATGGACTGTATCTCCTGCCTTCCCAGGAACGCCGAGGCGTGGCGCTTTATGATCTCCGTGAGGTGGGTTGCCACGATGCTCGGGGCGTCCACCACCGTGTACCCGGCTCGCTCGGCCCGGTCCCTCTGGTCCTCGGCGATCCAGAGGGCGGCCAGGTTGAAGGCCGGGTCCCGGGTTTTTTCTCCGGGAATCTCCTCCGTCGCGCCGCCGGGATTGATGGCCATGTAGTAGCCCAACCGTATGACTCCCCGGCCGACCTCCACGCCCTTGATCTTGAAGCAGTACTCGCTGGGCTCCAGTCGCATATTGTCGATGATGCGTATCCGGGGCACCACGAGCCCCATGTCCAGGGCGCTTTCCTTCCGAATCCGGGTGATGCGCTCCAGGAGCTCGGCGCCCTTGTCCCGGTCCACCAGGGGTATGAGCCCGTACCCGAGCTCCAGGGAGATGGGATCCAGGGGCACGACGGGAGAGAGCTCCTGGGCGGCCTCCCCCTTCGCCTTCCCACCCGCGGGATGGGCCTTGGCGGCCTCCGCCGCCGCTACGCTCCTTCGGGAGAGCCGCCAGGCGAGGGCCGCCTGGGCGAGGGCCAGGGGTACGAGCACGTACCAGGGAAAGCCCGGGAGCAACGCGAGGGCGCCCAAGACGGCGGCGCCTATCCAGTAGATGCGGGAGTTCTGGGTGAACTGGACGCTCACGTCCCCACCGAAGGTACCCTGGGAGTTCGCCCGGGTGACGATGATGCCCGTGGCCACCGACACGAGCAGGGCGGGGAGCTGGGACAAAAGGCCGTCGCCTATCGTGAGGGAGGTGTAGGCGGAGACGGCCGTCTGGAAGGACTCCCCGTGCAGGACCATGCCCACGACGAAGCCCCCCAGCATGTTGATGACCGAGATGAAGATCCCGACCTTGACGTTCCCGGACACGAACTTCGAGGCGCCGTCCATCTGGCCGTAGAAATCCACCTCCCGCTGGACATCATCCTTGCGCCGACGGGCCTCCTCCTCGGTGATGGCCCCGGAGTTGAACTCGCTCTCGATGGCCATCTGCTTCACCGGGAGCCCGTCCAGGGTGAAGCGGGCGGCGACCTCGGCGCAGACCTCGACCGCGACCCGCCACGGCAGGGCTCCCTCACCCAACCGCTGGGCCAGCCGGGCGCCGTCCACCCGCTCGGCCACGACGAACGGCTGGACCTCATCGCCGGCCCCGGCGTGCTCGCCGTGCTCGTAGCCGAGGAAGGCGGAGCACCACGGCTCGTTCAGCGTGGTCCAGTGGCGCACCCTGTCGCCGAGGCGCTCGTACATGAGGCCCGCGTAGTCGGCGAAGCGGTAGGCCGTGTCGCGATCGGTCCAGCCGCCTCGCTCCCCGAGCGCCAGCGGCAGGTCCCAGTGGTACAGCGTTACCCACGGCTCGATCCCCTCGCCGAGTAGCGCGTCGACGAGGGCCGAGTAGTAGTCGAGCCCGGCCCCGTTCGCCGGCCCGGAGCCGTCCGGCTGGACGCGCGGCCACGCCACGGAGAAGCGGTAGGCCCCGACGCCGAGGCCGGATAGCAGCCTGACGTCCTCAGGCCAGCGCCGGTACGAGTCGCAGGCGACCTCGCCTGACTGGCCGAGCGCCACGCGCCCCGGCTCGCGGCA
>CAYTYG010000299.1:0-4113 GCA_964441515.1 uncultured Treponema sp. | reverse complement strand
GGACTCCACCTCCTGCTCGCGCTCGCAGATGAGGCGGAGGGCCACGGACTGCACCCGGCCCGCGGAAAGCCCGTTCTTCACCTTTTTCCAAAGCAGGGGGGAGAGGTGGTAGCCCACCAGGCGGTCCAGGACCCTGCGAGCCTTCTGGGCGTTCACCCGCGCCAGGTCGATCTCCCGGGGATTCCCCACCGCCTCGCGGATGGCCTGGGGGGTTATCTCGTTGAACTCGATCCGCTGGATCTGGAGGTCCGCCTCCCGGGCCAGGAGCGCGTTGCGCAGGTTGAAGGAAATGGCCTCCCCCTCGCGGTCCGGGTCCGACGCTAGCAGGACCTTGCGGGTCTTCCGCGCGGCCTTCTGCAGGTCCTTGAGGAGCTTGGCCTTTCCCCGTATCGTCAGGTATTCCGGCTCGAAATCCCCCTCCACATCGATGCCCAAGCGGGACTTCGGCAGGTCTATGAGATGCCCCATGGAGGCGAGTACGGTATAGCTGCCGCCGAGGTACTTCTCGATGGTCTTGGCCTTGGCCGGCGACTCCACGATGACGAGGGTCCCGCTCCTCTTCTTCGCGGTCTTGGAGCGGGCCGCCTTCTTCTTCCGCGGCGCCTTCCGCGCGGTTACGCCGCCGGCCGGCGCGGCTGCGCCCTCCGTCGTGGTATTTTCCGTATCGCTCATTCCGCTCACCATCCTAGCTCCATCGACCGCGCGAAGAGATCCTCCCCGGCGGACAGCAGATTCCGGGGCGTTCCGCCCCATTCTTCCGTTATCTCCGACAGCTCCCGGATCGCCGGGGCGCCGTCGAACCTTAATTCCCCGCAGCCTTCCGACCTCGGTCCCTCCAGGCACGCGGCCGCCACGAAGACGTCCCGGCCCTCCTCCAGGGCGAAGCTCGCCGTTATCAGCGCGCCGGAGCCCCTCGGAGCCTCCACCACGAGAACCGCCCGGCAGAGCCCCGCCAGAATTCGATTCCGTTCCGGAAACCGGTACCGGGTGGGCTGCGTTCCCGGGGGATACTCCGAAACTAGGCCCCCTCCGGTTTCCAGAAGGCGCACCGCCAGGGCCCGGTTTCCGTAGGGATAGACCGAGTCGATCCCGTTCCCGAGGATCGCCCAGCTGCGGCCGCCGGCCTCCAGGGCACCCCGGTGGGCCGCGGCGTCTATACCCCGGGCCAGCCCCGAGACCACGTCCAGACCGGCCCGGGCGGCCTGCGCGGCCAGGCGCCCCGCCTCCTCGAGCCCCCGGCCCGTGGGGTACCGCGTACCGACCATTCCCAGGAGGGGCCGGTCCGGGTCGGGAAGCCTGCCCCGGTAGTAGAGCAGGAAGGGGGGACGCGCGGTCTCCCGCAATACCGGGGGGTACTCCGGGTCGGAATAGGCGCAGAAGCCCCCTCCCGCGGAGCCGAACCACTCCAGGTCCCGCTCCGCGAGGGCTTCCCACTCCCCCGGGGTCCAGGGGAGAGGGCTGGAGAGAACCCCGGGAAGGCCGCGGCGGTACCGCGGACCCAGACGTCGTCCCAGAAGCTCCTCCAGCCTACCCGGCGAAAGTATCGAAAGCCCCGCCGGGCCGTCAAGCTCGCGGTCCACCCGTATCTTGTCCCGCGCCCGCAGATAGGGGATGCGGTCCAGGGCGAGCCGGAACCGGCTACGGTCGGGATACGCCGCCATACAACAAGTCCAGCACGGCTTTCTTATTCTCCTCCGCCTGCTTTTTCTTCTCCTCCACCCGGGTCATGGACAGGATCGTGTCGTAGAGGTTCGCGGCGTCCTCCAGCCGCCCCGCGGTGAAGCGGACGCGGGCCAGGAGGAACATCGCGTCCACGTTCCTGGTCTCGATATCCAAAAGTCGCTCCAGGTAGGGCCCCGCCTCCTCGGGCCGGTCCAGCTCGAACACGTAGAGAACGGAAAGGGCGTAGAGGGCGCGTCCGTAGCGGGGGTCGGACTCCAGGGCCCGAAGGTACGCCGCCTCCGCGGAAGCCAGTCGCTCCCTCTGGGCCGGTACGGCCGCGCTGCCGGAGACGGAATCGATCTTGGCCTGGTAGGCCAATCCCAAGCCCGCCGTGTAGTAAAGGCTCGCGTTGCCCGGATAGTACTTCAGGGCTTCCCGGGCCGCTTCGTACGCCTCTATGTACATCCTCTTTTCCATGTAGCGGACGGCCAGGAGCCTCCAATAGGCTCCTATACGCTCCGTCGCCTCGATCGTCCTCTCGGCCTCCCGGGAGTACTCCTGGATTCCCTTCTTCAGGTCCTCGATCGTGGACGGAGGGGCGTCCTTCATGCTGCGCTCTTCCAGGTCGAAGAGCTTCTTGAGATCCCCGCCGCCCCCGCAGGATATAAGGAGGGCGGACGCGGCCAGGAGAAGCGCGATCCATCGTACCCTGTTTTTCATGGACTCTCCCCCTCCTTTATTACCGCGGCGATCCGCCGTCCTGCTTTCCTTGCGATCGATCGTTTCAATCGATGAATCTCCGATTCATCGATTTCCGGCCGAACATTAAGATCGGCCGGACGCTATTTTCTCGGGAAATACTCCCGATGGTATTCCCCCAGGGCCTCGGGATCCACGTGGGTATAGATCTGGGTAGTCGCGATATCCGAGTGTCCCAGGAGCTCCTGAACCGTTCGAAGATCGGCCCCCCCCGCCAGAAGGTGGGTGGCGAAGGAATGCCGCAGCGTATGGACCTTCCCCTCCACGCCGGAAAGGTGGCGGGCCTGGGAGAATCTCTTCCAGACCCCCTTGCGGGAGATGCCCCTTCCCTGGTGGTTCAGGAAGACCCGGTCGCTTCGACGCCCCTTGGCCAGGGCCGGGCGCGCCGTATCCAGGTACACCGTCAGCCAGCGCGCGGCGGCCTCGCCGAAGGGTACGATGCGCTCCTTTCGGCGCTTCCCCGTCACGCGCAGGATGCGTTCCTTCAGAAATAGCGCGTCGAAGGTGAGCCCCGCGGCCTCGCTGATCCTCAGGCCGCAGGAATAGATCAGCTCGAAGAGCGCGCGGTCCCGTATCCCTCCGGGATCGGAGACGTCGATGCTGGCCAGGAGGCGCTCTATCTCCTTGAGGGCCAGGACGTCCGGGAGTGTCCGCTCCTGGCGGGGCGTCTCGATGAGCTCGCTGGGGTCGTCCGGCCGAAGCCCCTCCAACCGCAGGAAACGGAAGAGGGACCGGACGCTGGAAACCACCCGGGCCATGGTCGTCGAGGAGAGCCCGGAGCTCCTGCGGCCGACGAGGTATTCCAGGAGTTCCTCCGGCCTCACGGTGAATACGTCCGCGTTCCTCCCCGCGAGGCTCGCCGCAAGGCCGCGCGCCTCGCGGAGGTAGACCTCCGCCGTGAGGGGGCTGCGCTTCCGCGCGGTCAAGAGATAGGCCTGGTAACGTTCAAGGAGCTTTTCCACGCCCTTACGCCTCGTTCCGCTCCGCGGCGTACCGCTTGTCCCTCAGCACCGTGGGGATGTCCAGCTCGTCCTCCGCGTCGTTGCGGCCCAAGAGGTATTGCTTCTTCTGGGGCGCGGTTTCCGTTATCCGTTTCCACTCGTCCGGTGTCAGATAGTCCTCCACGCCCCGCCGCGCCTCCTGGCGGACCGAGGCTTCCGCGCCCTTCAGGGAGCGCTGGAACCCTGTGGCGATCACCGTCACGCGCACCACGTCCCCCAGGGCCGGATCATGGACCACCCCCGGTATGAGGAGGGCGTCGGGATCCGCGTTCTCGGATATGATGTTGACGATCTCCTGGAACTCCGTGAGCGAGAGATCCTCCCCCCCGGATACGTTCACCAGGATGCTGCGGGCCCCGTCGATTCGTGCGTCCTCCAAAAGCGGGTTGGAGATGGCCTTCTCCGCGGCCTCCACGGCGCGGTTGTCCCCGGAGGCTTCCCCGATCCCCATGATGGCGTCGCCCTTGCCCTCCATCACCGTGCGGACGTCCGCGAAGTCGATGTTGATCTCCCCGGCTATGGTGATGAGGTCCGAGATGCCCTGGACGCCCTGCCGGAGCACGTCGTCGGCGTAACGGAAGGCCTCCAGGATGGGCGTCCTGCGCTCCACGACCTTGAGCAGGTGCTGGTTGGGGATCACGATGAGGGTGTCCACGGCCTGGCGGAGCTTTTCCACCCCTTCCTCGGCGAT
>CAYTYG010000298.1:0-4118 GCA_964441515.1 uncultured Treponema sp. | reverse complement strand
GGCCGGCCTTCTGTCGTTCGATGTCGGGACGATGGTCCCCGTGGACGTGCAGGAGGGGGAGTCGGTCGTCCGATCCTGGATCCGGCTCCGGGACCGGCCCTTTTCCCCGGGGGAGACGGCCTTCAAGAGGGACCTTAAGGAACGGGTCGTCACCCCCTTCTTCGGGATGACCGTGGCCTCCCTGGGAAGGAACTCCTTCGTAGTGGAGAGCGTGCTTCCCGGCACCATCGCGGACGAGGCCGGGATCAGCGAGCGGGATCCCCTGGTCATCAAGGACATGTACGTGGACCGGGAGCTGCGC
Organism: uncultured Treponema sp.; assembly: GCA_964441515.1. Lineage (GTDB taxonomy): Bacteria > Spirochaetota > Spirochaetia > Treponematales > UBA12059 > JAAYUR01. The sequence continues at coordinate 3,817 of CAYTYG010000298.1, read as the reverse complement.
GCCCTCTTCATGAGCCTGTACATAAAGAAGAAAAAGGCGGGCTTCCTGGACAGCGTCATCCAGATAGCGACATCCCTGGACCTCGATTCCTTTCTCTGAACCTTGAACCCTGGCCGTTTTCCATTATAGTAGCAGGTAGGCCAGGAGGTTCGGCATGGCAAAAGGTACCGCCTCTCTCAACCTTGCCCCGCAGGGGAAGCTTTACATCGACAAGGCGGCGGAGGTGCACAGCCTTCTTACGGACGCATTCCGGAAGGCGTCCGTTATCGTTCTCAACTGGGACGCGGTGGAGGATATTGAGCTGCCCGTCCTCCAGCTGCTCTACGCGGCCCGGAAGGAAGCCGCGGAAACGGGCAAGGCATTCCATTTCACGGGCAAGGTTTCGGAGCGCGTCTCGTCCCGCCTTCTGAAGAGCGGTTTCCTGCGGGAGATCCCCTCTTCCGGCGAGGCGCTTGAAGCCGGGCTTCTGGATTTTTCTGGAGACGCAGATGCTCGATAAATTCAAACAGAGTTTCCGGGAAGAGGCGGACGAACTCCTGGGCCAGCTGGAGATGACCCTGCTGGAGCTGGAAAGCTCCCCGGAGGACTCCGAACAGCTCAACGCCGCCTTCCGCGCCGTCCACACCATCAAGGGCTCGGCGGGAATGTTCGGATTCGACGAGATAGCCAAATTCACCCACGACCTGGAAAACGTACTGGACCAGGCCCGCTCCGGCACGCTTCTTATCTCGAAGGACTTCATAGACCTGGCCCTCCGTTGCCGGGACCATATCCGAACCCTGCTCAATGCCGAGGGTGCCGTGACGGACGAGTTGAACGCGAAGAGCGAACAGCTGGCTTCCGAGTGCCGCGGCTTCGCGGCGCCCGACGAAGGGGCCGGGGACTCCGGGGCTTCGGACGGGACGGGGGGCGAAGACTCGACGGCGGGTTACGAGAAAGCTTCCCAAGGCCGAGCCCCGGAGGAGAGCCGGACTTTTGCCTTCCGGTTCTCGCCTTCCCCCGACATCTTCCGGAACGGTACGCGGGTCCTCTCCCTGATGGGGGACCTGGCCGGGCTGGGCTTCGCAACCGTCGTGCCCCATATCCTGGACATCCCGCCGCTCTCGCGGATCGATCCCGAGAAGTGCTATACGCTCATGGACGGATTCCTTACGACCGCGGCGGAGGAGAACGCGATACGGGACGTTTTCATCTTCGTGGAGGGAGAATCCAAATTCGACCTGATGCTTCTGAATAATGAGGAAATCCAGAAGATGAGGGTCAAGCGCTTGGGCGAAATCCTCGTGGAGTTCCGGAACGTCCCCCCCGAAAAGGTCAAGGAGGCCCTGGCCAGCCAGAAGAAGCTGGGAGAGATACTCCTGGAAAAGGGCGTGATCAACCGGGACGATCTGGATTCCTCCCTGGCCAGCCAGGAGCACGTACGGAAGGTCAAGGAGCGGGAGACGGAGGGCGTCGGGGCCGCCCCGGGCCCCGCGGCGGCGGCCTCCGTGCGGGTCGCCAGCGAAAAGCTCGACCAGCTCGTGGACCTGGTCGGGGAACTTGTCACCCTCCAGGCCCGGCTAACCCGTACATCCCTGGATCTCAAGGAAGTATCCCTGGCAGCCATCTCGGAGCAGTTCGAGCGGTTAATTTCCCAGCTCCGGGACAACACCATGAGCATCCGGATGCTCCCGATAGGCAGCACCTTCAACAAGTTCCGGCGCGTCGTGCGGGACCTCTCCACGGAGCTCGGAAAAGAGGCGGAGCTTGTCACGGAGGGGGCGGAGACGGAGCTGGACAAGACGGTGATAGAGCGCCTCAACGACCCGCTCGTACACATCATCCGGAACTCCCTGGACCACGGAATAGAAACCCCGGCGGAGCGGGAGGCGGCCGGCAAGAACCGAAGCGGCGTCATCCGGCTTATGGCCATGCATTCGGGAGCCTACGTGCTCATCTCCGTCCAGGACGACGGGGCGGGGCTCAACGCGGAAGGGATACGGAACAAGGCCCTGGAGCGGGGTCTGATAGCCCCCGGCCAGGAGCTGACGGAGGCGGAGATCAACCAGCTTATTTTCCACCCGGGATTCAGCACCGCCAAGACCGTGACGAAAGTTTCCGGCCGCGGGGTGGGGATGGATGTCGTCAAGCGGGAGATCGATACCCTGGGGGGGGCCGTCATGGTTGCCACCCGGAGGGGGGCCGGAACCGAGATCACCCTCAAGATCCCCCTCACCCTGGCCATCATCGAGGGCCTGCTCGTGGTTATCGGAAAGGAATACTACGTCGTGCCCCTCTCCTCCGTGGACGGGTGCATCGAGATCACCCGCTCCGAACTGGAGAAGACGGGCGACCGCCGCATCATTCCATACCGGGGGGATCTCCTGCCGTACGTGAATCTCCGATCCTATTTCGATGTGGCCGGCGAGATGCCGGAACTTGTCCAGATGGTGATCGCCAGCTCCCAGGACTCCCGGGTGGGATTCGTCGTGGACTCCGTCATCGGGGACAACCAGACGGTTATCAAGCCCCTGGGACGCATGTACAAGGACGTGACGGGCATTTCGGGCGCCACCATACTGGGGGACGGCACCGTGGCTCTCATTCTGGACGTAAACCGTCTTGCTCAGTCCGCCCAGAAGGAGAAGGAAACCCTGCAGCGCAAGGCGCAAGCGAGCTAGACCCTTGGCGGATACAACGAGCGCCGTCAGCGGGCTGCCCGCGCTTTCCGAGCGGGAGTTCAACCGCCTGTCCGTCTTCATCGAGCGGGAGCTGGGAATACGCATGCCTCCCACCAAGCGCGTCATGCTGGAGAGCCGTCTGCAGAAGAGGCTGCGCCTGCACGGTTTCGGGAGCTACAAGGAGTACGTGGACTACGTATTCTCGGACCAGGGGACCCGGACCGAGATGATCAACATGATCGACGCGGTAACGACCAATAAGACGGATTTTTTCCGGGAAGCGGACCATTTCGATTTCCTCCAGTCCCGAATTCTCCCCCGCATGCTGGAGAACAACAACGGGCAGCCGCTAAGGTTCTGGTCCGCGGGATGCTCCTCCGGGGAGGAGCCGTATACCCTTGCCATGGTCCTGGAGGATTTCAAGAACCGCGGGGCTCGGATGGATTACCGGATCCTGGCTACCGACATCTCCACCCGCGTCCTGGAGGCGGCGTCCCGGGCCGTCTACGACATGGAGAAGGCCAAGCCCATACCGTTCGAGTTCAAGAAGCGATACCTCCTGAAGAGCAAGGATCCGGAGCGCGGAGAGGTGAGGATACGCCCGGAGCTGAGGGCCAAGGTCGAGTTCACACGGGTGAATTTTATGGACGATACGTACCCCGTGCCCAAGGGCTTCGACGCGGTGTTCTGCAGGAACGTGATCATCTATTTCGACCGCAAGACGCAGGAACGCATCCTGGGTCACCTGTGCCAGCATTTACGGCCGGGGGGATGGCTTCTCATAGGCCATTCGGAAACCCTGACCGGCATGAACTTGCCGCTCCGGAGCGCCGCGCCTACAATATACATGCGCGACTGAGAGGATAAGGCGGAAACGATGAATACGAAGATCCGGGTGATGATCGTGGACGACTCCGCGGTCGTCCGGCAGACCCTCAAGGAGATCCTCGAGATGGACCGGGACATCGTGGTCCAGGCCGTGGCGTCCGATCCCGTCTTCGCGTTGAAGAAGCTGGAGGCGGAACTCCCGGATGTCATCATCTCGGACGTGGAAATGCCCCGAATGGACGGCATCACGTTCCTGAAGACCGTGATGACGAAATTCCCCGTTCCCGTGGTGATCTGCCCGTTGGCCTCCACCGATACATTACCATCCA
>CAYTYG010000297.1:0-4149 GCA_964441515.1 uncultured Treponema sp. | reverse complement strand
AATGTCCGACGTTGTGGCCGCCCTGGACGGAGCGGTACGCCCCGTGGACTGCGTGGACGCCCTGGGACTCTGCGACCATGACGCTTCCTGCAGCTCCCGGCGGTTCTGGATAGGGCTCAAGGAGGCCATTGATGGATACCTACGGACGATGACCCTTGGGGACATCGTTGGGGAGAATCCAAATATAAAGCCCGGAAAATCCCGGGAAGGCGACGCTCGGCGATAGGAGGCCGAACTCTTATGGAAAGGCGTATTGTCTACCTCGACTACAACGCGACGACTCCTCTGCATCCGGAAGTAAAAGCCCGGATGATCGAAGATATGGAGATCTACGCCAACGCCTCCAGCCTGCACGAGGCGGGAAGAACCGCCCGGAAGCGAGTGGAGGAAGCCCGAGCCTCTGTGGCAAAGCTGATCGGAAGCCGGGATCCCGCCTCGGTGATATTCACGAGCGGGGGATCCGAGTCCAACAACACGGTCTTCGCCACGATGTTCCATCTCGGAAGGAAAGGACCGCGACGGGGGATCGTCACCACCAAGATCGAGCATCCCTGTGTCCTCAACGCGGCCAAGTGGCTCGAGGAAGAGGGCTTCCCGGTCCGCTTCCTGGGCGTGGACTCCCGGGGCCGCGTGGACATGGAGGAGCTGAAGTCCTCCGTCGGACCCGAGACGCTCCTGGTTTCCGTCATGGCTGCGAACAATGAAATCGGAACCGTCCAGGACGTGAGGACGATCTCCGAAATAGCCCGGTCCGCGGGAGCCTGGTTCCACACGGACGCCACCCAGTGCGCGGGGAAGATTCCCGTGGACCTGGAGGACTGGAAGGCGGACTACCTGACCCTCTCCTGCCACAAGATATACGGCCCCAAGGGCATAGGCGCCCTCTACGTACGGAAGGGCGCCCCGATCGTGCCGCTTATCCGAGGGGGACACCAGGAACACGGAAACCGCGCCGGCACCTACAACAACCCCGGCATACTCGGGTTCGGGATGGCCGCCGATACGGCGCTGCGCGAGCTTCCGGGGTATTCCGCCCGGGTAGGGAAGCTGCGCGAGCGCCTGCGGGAGGGAATCCTCCGAAGAGTGCCCTCGGCCCACGTGAACGGGCACGAAACGGAAATACTTCCCAATACGCTCAACGTATCCTTCCCGGGCGCGGAGGGCGAGAGCATCCTGTTGTACCTGGATATAGAGGGCATACAGGTGTCCACGGGCTCCGCTTGCGCGTCCGGGAGCCTGGAGCCCAGCCATGTCCTTTTGGCCACGGGGCTGGGCCCCGAACTGGCGCACGGTTCCATACGCTTCAGCCTTGGCCGCGACACGACGGAGGAGGACGTGGACTACGTATTGGAGAAGCTTCCCCCCATTATAGAACGCCTGCGGCGCATGTCCACGGTGGCCTACGGATCCTGAGGGTTTCCGGTTTTCCAAGGAAACGCGCCGGAGGGACGCGGGAGATGAAGGAGTTGTTATGGACGCTTTTACCTGGCTCTATTCGGATATAGTCAAGGACCACTTCACGAATCCCCGAAACGTTTTCAATCCCGAGGAGGACTTCCGGTACAACGCGGACGGAATCGTCGGAAACGTCAAGTGCGGGGACCAGATGCATTTTTTCCTGAAGGTGGACGACAAGGACATCATCACCGACGTGCGCTGGAAGACCTATGGCTGCGCCAGCGCCATCGCGTCCACGTCCATGCTCAGCGAGATCGTGCGGGGGCTTTCTATTTTGGAGGCCTACCAGTTGAAGCCCGAGGACGTCTCCAAGCGCCTGGGGGGACTTCCGGACAATAAGATCCACTGTTCCGTCCTGGGCGACAAGGCCCTGCGCGTGGCAATCGACGCCTGGCTGGAAAAAACAGGCCGGACCGGCGCCTTCCGGGACGTGGGGGCGACGGTAATCTGCAACTGTCTCAACATCACGGACCGGGACATCGAGAAGGCCGTGAAGGACGGCGCCCGGAACTGGGAAGAGCTCCAGGAGCGCACCAAGATCGGAACCGTCTGCGGCGGCTGCAAAGGACGCGCCGAGGACCTCCTGGTAGAGTATGTCCATGTCTTCGGACATGACGGGTAGCCCCCGGAACGATCCGTTTGCGGCGCTTTCCGGGCGGCAAGTCGAGGAATTCCGGGAGGGCGTGATGCGCCACTTCCGGGAGGAGGGTAGGGACTTCCCCTGGAGGCGTACTCGGGACCCCTGGCTGGTTTTGACCTCCGAGATAATGCTCCAGCAGACCCGCACCGAGACGGTCGCCGCGCGTTGGGAATCCTGGGTTGCCCGGTATCCCGATCCAGCCTCCCTGGCCTCCTCGCCCTTGTCGGAAATCCTGTCCCGCTGGAAGGGGCTGGGCTACAACCGCCGCGCCCTCGCCCTTAGAAAATCCGCGGATGTCGTACTGCAGCTCTACGGCGGAAGCGTACCCCGCGCGGAAAGCGACCTGCGGGCCCTTCCCGGAGTCGGGCCTTACACGGCTCGGGCGGTGAGGGCATTCGCGTTCGGGGAACCCGACGTCGTCCTGGAGACGAATATCCGGGCGGTTTTCCTTTTCTACTTTTTCCCCGGGCGTGAAAGGGTGACGGATCGGGAGCTGGAACCCTTCGTGGCCGCGACCCTGGACCGGAGGGATCCCCGTACCTGGTACTACGCACTCATGGACTACGGAGCCGCCCTGAAGAAGAGGGAGCCGAATCCCGGGAGGAGGAGCGCGGCGTACTCGAGGCAGCCCCCCTTCGAGGGCTCCCACCGGCAGCTGCGCGCGGCCCTGCTGCATATCTTGGCGTCCCGGGGGCCCCTGAGCCCGGGGGAGCTGGAGAGGGCGGTTCGCGAAGAGCTTCCCGTAGGCCCGGAAAAAACGAGCCTGGGCCGCGCCTTGGAGGATCTTGAGGCGGAGGGATTCCTGGAGAGTTCGGGCGGGGCCGTTTCTCTACGGCCCTGACAGGGCGTTGGAAAAGAAGCCGGCTTTTCCGCCTCCCCCTAGGCCTGGGAGGCAATCGGGACGGTACGGGGGCCTTTACCGAACAGGCCGCGGAAGAACAGGACGACGCTGTCCCGCATGCGGATCCAAAAGCCGCCCCGGGGATAGTCCGAGTCCGCCAAAAGGCGGACGGAGTGGATATCCCTTCCGCCCGAGGAGAATACGACGCGGCCTACCGCCTGTCCCTTTGATATCGGGCCGACCATCTCCACCGGCTTTTCGACCCGCGCGCTTACATGCCGAGCCCAGGAAACCCGAGTCGTAAAGTCCAGGTCCTCCTCGGGAACGGGAACGAAGGAGCGTACCCGGGTTTTCCAGAGGCGAACCGGCTCGAGGACCTTCACCTCGGGATGTATGGTGCGGAAATTCAGGAACGCCCAGTCCAGGAGCAATTGGCCGTCCCGGGCGCGCCGGTCTCCGCCTATCTGGGAGGAGGCCCCCGTGCCTCCCAGGGTCACCACGATAAACCGGGTTCCCTCCCGTTCCGCGGTGGCTACGAGGTTGAAGCCGCTCTCGTGGATATAGCCGGTCTTGAGGCCGTCCGCGCCCGGATAGGTACGTACGAGTTTGTTGTTGTTGAACTGGACCATCCGTCCCTTGGGGGGCGGGACTCCGGGAGGCATGTAGGGCTCCGCCGGGAACTCGATCCATCGAAGGGAGTGGAAGTCGGCCAGGGAGGACGGGAAGTCCCGGATGTAGCGGAAGGCGAAAGCGGCCATCTCGCGGGCGGTTGTCACGTTAAACTCCGAAAGCCCCGAGGGCTCGACGAAGCGCGTCACCTCCAGGCCCAGCGCCAGGGCCTCCTGGTTCATGCGGGCCGCGAAGGCCTCGATGCTGCCCGCGACCGTTCGGGCCAGGGCGCGGGCCGCGTCGTTCGCGGAAACCACCGCCAGCCCCTGCATTAGGATTCGGACCGGGACGCGCATGTAGGGCTGGAGGTACATGAGGCTGGAATTGTAGGGGAGTGCGCAGTCCTCCGGGAGCACCGTCACGAGATCGTCCGGGGAGAGCCTCCCCGCCGCTATCTCCGTATGCAGGACGCGGAAGGTCATGAGCTTTGTGAGGCTGGCGGGGGGTATCGGGATGTCCGCGTCCCTTTCGTAGAGGACCTCTCCCCGGGCGGCGTCCAGCACGATGATCCGGGTTCGACGAAATAAAGGAGCGCCGCAGC
>CAYTYG010000296.1:0-4153 GCA_964441515.1 uncultured Treponema sp. | reverse complement strand
CGGCTTCTCCATATAGGATGACTTTAGCACGGGGGCTTTTCACTGTCAAACAACATCTTATAAGCATCCGAACCCTTTGACGCTCTCCCGTAAGTATGCTAGAGTAGGCTAAATTTTCCCAAGCTAGGTTCATTCCGAAGGAGGCCGATTGGCGGACAACAAGAACTTGCGGATCAATGAACAGATCCGGGTGCGGGAGGTACGGCTAATAGACGACAAGGGCGAGCAGAGAGGCATCGTTTCTACGCTGGAAGCCCTCAAAATAGCCCGCGAGGTGGGTGTGGACTTGGTCGAGGTGGCACCCCAGTCGAGTCCGCCGGTCTGCAAGCTGCTCGATTACGGTAAGTTTAAATTCGAGCAGGAGAAGAAGATAAAGGAAAGCCGGAAGAACCAGAAGATCGTCAAGATCAAGGAAGTACGGATGCAGCCCAAGATCGACGACCACGATCTTGAGTTCAAGTCGAAGCATGTCCGGGAATTCCTTGAGGAAGGCAACAAGGTCAAGGTTACCATCCGGTTCCGGGGGCGCGAGCTGGCGCACACGGAGATAGGGGAGGACGTTCTGAAGAGCGTCCTGGCGCATATCGAGGGATCGTACGTGATGGAAAAGCTGCCCTCCATGGAAGGCCGCTTCATGTCCATGATCCTGACCCCCAAGGTTTCGAGGAAGCCGATAGAAAGCAAGCCGCCGGTTGACGGCGAGTGATATTCATAGACAACAGAACGAAGGATGGATCGTCATGCCCAAGATGAAGACGAAAAAATCCGCTGCCAAGCGATACACGCTTACGGCATCCGGTAAGGTGAAATACAAGAAGATGAACCTTCGCCATATCCTGACGAAGAAGACTTCCAAGCGCAAGCGGAAGCTCCGGAAGGCCGGGTTCGTCGAAGGCGGTCACATCCGCATGATCAAGAAACAGCTTCTTCCCAACGGTTGAGCCGGTCCGGCCCGCCTCTTCCCCCGTTCGGGGCGGGCCCCGCGGCTTCCGCGCGAAGAGCTATCAATAGACAGGAGCGATAGTATGCCCAGAGCAGTTGACGGCACCCGCCGCAAGGACCATAGGAAAAAGATACTTAAGCTGGCCAAGGGCTTCCGAGGCCGCCGGGGCTCCAGCCATAAGGCGGCGAAGGACGCCGTGGCCAAGGCACTGATGTTCGCGTACCGCGACCGCAGGGACAAGAAGACCCAGTTCCGCCGCCTCTGGATCACCCGCATCAACGCGGCGTGCAGGCCGGAGGGGCTCTCCTACAGCCGCTTCATCGAGGGGATGACCAAGGCCCGAATCGAGATAGACCGGAAGGTTCTCTCGGACATGGCCGTCCGGGACGCCCCCGCCTTCAAGGCCGTGGTGGAGCGGGCTAAGGCCGCCCTCCAGGCGTAGGGAATGATAACCCTCGAGCAGGTTCGCGCGCTGGACGCCCGGGTGCAGAAGGCCCTGGGCGCCATCGAACGGCTCACGGCCGAGAACTCGGCCCTCCGCGAATCGGTCCAGCGCGAGCAGAAGCGCGCCGCCGATCTCGAGCGGACCATCGAGGATTTTCGTCGCGAACAGTCCCGGATCGAGGAGGGCATCCTCCACGCCCTGGAGCGGCTCAACGCGTTCGAGGACGCGATCCTGGACTCCGCGCCGGCCTCCGGGGAGCGCGCCGCCGCGCCCCGGAATCCGTCCGCCCGGCCTGCCGCAAAGCCCGAGGCGCCCGCGTCGCCCCCGGCTGGACAGTCCGCCTCTGTCCCGGAAGACGGGGCTGCCCCCGAACCCAGGACCGCAGGGGCGGAACTCGAGATCTTCTGACCCGGGGCGAGCCTCGATGGCCGTCCAAACCATGAGAATCGAGATTCTCGGGACTTCGTTCACCATACAGACGGACGAGTCCCGGGAATACATCGAGTCTATCCTCGCCTATCTCAGGAAGCGCACCGAGGAAGTGCGCGCTTCCACCCGGGTAGAGGATGCCTTGAAGACCTCCATCCTGGCCAGCGTGTACATAGTGGACGAGCTTTTCCGGGCGCGCTCGGGTTTTCCGTCCACGGGGGCCGAGGCGGAGGAGCTCGGCAGGCTCGCGAACCGGATGATCGACCGCCTGGATCGCGGGCTGAGCGGCCTGGCGGATGCGGACGGCGTCCCCTCCGGCGGGAAGGGAACGCCGTCCCTCTGAGGCCGGGAAATCCTTTTTTTATCCTCGGGTATGCCCCTTGATGGCGTCAATTCTTTTCGATATAATTCTTTCCCGATATACACGAATCAACCTGGAGATCCCATGGTATTGCCTTTCGAAGAGCTGATCGAGAACGATACGAACGCCTACGAGTTCACCGTGGCCGTCACCCGCAGGGCCTATCAGCTTGCGGTCCTGAAAACGCCGGAGGTGGAGAAGAACAACGGCAAGGTCGTTTCCCTTGCCATGCGACAGATATTCTCCCACCAGGTTGAGTATCGATTCCTCAGTTAAAGTCCTTCTCCTTTTCGGCCCGACAGCCTCGGGAAAGACGGCCCTTCTGGAGGAGCTCTTCCTCCGGGGGCCGTCTTGCCGTCTTCCGGCGGCGGAGGTGGTTTCCGCGGATTCCATGCAGGTATACCGCGGAATGGACATAGGAACCGCGAAACCCGGCGCGGATCTGCGGGGCAGGCTGGCCCACCACCTCCTGGACATCCGGGACCCTTCGGAACAATACACCCTGGGCGACTTCGTGCGGGAGGCGGACCGCGCCTGCGCGGACATACACGGGCGGGGAAGGCTGCCCGTCGTATCCGGGGGCACGGCTTTTTATCTCAAGCATTTTCTCTGCGGGCTCCCGGATTCCCCACCCTCGGACCCGGCGATCCGGGCCGCCGTAGCCCGGGACTTGGAATCCCGGGGGGCCGGACCGCTCCGGAGGGAGCTGGAAGCGGGGGATCCCCGGAGCGCGGCCCGCATCCACCCCTCGGACGTCTACCGCCTGACCCGAGCGGTGGAGGTGCTGCGTCGGACGGGCCGCCCGCTCTCGTCCTTCGCCGTGCCCCGGGACGCGCGCCCGGGATATGACTTCCTGGCCGTCGCGCTGGAAAGGCCGCGGGAAGAGCTCAACGCCCGGATCGATTGTCGCGTACGGGAGATGTTCGCCTCGGGGCTGGTGGAGGAGGTCCGCGGCCTCCTAAAAAACGGCTGCGCGGAGGGATGGCCGGGGATGCAGGCCATCGGGTACCGGGAGTTCTTCGAGGCCCGCCGCTCCGGGTGTACAAGGCTCCGGGACGTACAGGCCGCCATAGCCCGGGATTCCCGGCGCTACGCGAGGCGGCAGCTGACCTTTTTCCGGTCCCTGCCGAAAGTGGAGTGGCGCTCCCCGGAGGATTCCGCGGGGATACGGGATCGTATACTGCGCTGGTATCGAGGCGAAGGGTAAGCCACTGTAGACGGACCCGGGGAGGCCGAATCCGAGGATGATCCGCGCTGTCCCGGCCGGGGATGCCGGTTCCCTTTTCACGGGTTCCCTTCCCTGATATACTCCGCCCGATGGATCCCACAACCCTGCTGACTGCCTGCTTCCTGTCCCTGCTCCCCATCTCGGAACTCCGGGGAGCCATACCCTACGCCGTGGCCCGGGGCGTTTCCCTTCCCGCGGCCTTCGCCCTGGCCGTGGGCTGCAACCTCCTCGTGGCTCCGATCGCCTTCCTTTTCCTCACGACGGTCCAAGGGCTTTTGTACCGGTGGCCCTTCTACGCCCGAATCTTCGACCGCTTCGTCCTGCGGGTGCGCTCCAAGGTGAGCGGTCCGGTGGAGCGCTACGGGTACTGGGGCCTCTTCGTGTTCGTGGCCGTTCCGCTGCCCGTGACCGGGGCGTGGACCGGGGCCTTGGGGGCCTGGATCCTGGGGATGCGCAAGCGTAAGTCCTTCCTGTATATCGGCCTGGGGGTTATAACGGCGGGCCTCGTCGTTTCCGCCGTCGTGGGCCTGGGCGTGGGAGCCCTTTCGTTCCTCCTCAAGCGGATCTAGCGGCGCGGCGTCCGGCATGAAAATAGACTACCGTTCGGAGCTCGACCCGGAGCAGTACGAGGCGGTCGCCACGACGGAGGGCCCCCTGCTCATCATCGCGGGGGCGGGCTCCGGCAAGACCCGGGTCATCACCTACCGCATGGCGTACATGCTCGACAAGGGCATACCCCAGTCCGCC
>CAYTYG010000295.1:0-4163 GCA_964441515.1 uncultured Treponema sp. | reverse complement strand
TGTCCGCGTACCTCTTGAGCCGGGAGGTCGATCTCGGTTTCATCAACCGGACGGACGCGATGGCGATCAAGGACAAAATCGAGGGCTTTGTCGAGGTTCCGGAGAGTCTGTACAAGCCGATCTACATCGTCGCCTGGCGCCTTCCCGGGGCGCCCTCCGCCGAGGCTGCGCTCCTGTTCGGCCGTTTCCTGGAAAAGCCGGAAGTCCGCGCCGTAGTCGCCAAACACGGCCTTTAGATGGGGGGCCTCGCTTCCCTGGCCGGGTTTATCGGCCGGCCCGAGGTATTCCAGCCTATCGTCCTCAGCTTGAGGATCGTGGCGTGCGTGCTCCCTTTGCTCGCCGCGGCCGGGATACCCCTGGGCTATGTCCTGGGACGCCGGAACGGCCCGGGGGCCGCTATTGTTGACTTCCTGGTCTCCCTTCCCATCGTTTTCCCCCCGATCGCCACCGGATTCCTGCTTCTGATGCTGTTCGGCCGGCAGGGGGCCCTGGGCCGGTCGCTCCGGTCTTTGACGGGGATAAGCATAGTATTCAGTTTCCCGGGTGTCGTGTTCGCCGCGTTCGTCTCGGGGCTCCCCCTGGTCGTCAAGACCCTCCAGGCCGCCGTACGGGAGGAGATAGAGGGCTATATCGAGGCTTCCTATATGCTCGGCAAATCGAGGCTCACGACTTTTTTCCGGGTCGTCCTGCCGCTTCTACGCAGGGGGATCCTGTCGGGAATGTTTCTTGCGGTGGCAAGGTCCCTCGGCGATGTGGGAATCACGATCATGCTCGGGGGCAACATCCTGGGCCGGACGAATACGATCGCCCTGGAGGTGTACAACTCGGTCTTCGCCGGGGATTTCGACCGGGCGTTCTTCCTGACGGGGCTCCTCGGCGCGGTTTCGCTCGTCGTGACGAAAATCACGCGGCACCGTTCCCGGGACTGAGTACAACAGGCTGGAGTAAGGAGGCTCTTGAATCGATATGGAAGCATCGGAATTGTACGCGTCGCTGAAAGAAAAATTCAGCCTGCTCGTCGCGGAACGGAAACTCCTGTCGGACTCCATAGGGATCCGGTCCCGGGCGCTCTCCCCCCGGGAGGCGATCGGAGATACGGATAAAAAGGATTACCCCATACGGATAGGCAAGGAGATCATGATCCAGGCCGAATACCGCGGAGCCCTCGGGCAGGCGTTTACCGATGCCCCCTCCGACTTTGAGGGAACCCTCGAGGACATACTGCGGCTCGACATCGAACGGGACCGGCGCGGCCTGGGGCTCTTCGTCGCCTCGGTCAACGCGGTTTGCCGGTTTCTCTTCCCGGAGATCCGAAGCGTCCATTGCAGGGACGAGGGGCCGGAGCTCTGCGCGGTTCGATTCGTGGAAGAGATGCGGGAAAGATACGGAAAGCCGCGGATAGCCCTTGTCGGGTTTCAGCCCGCGCTCGTGGAGGCGTTCTCCCGAACCTTCGATGTCCGGGTGCTCGACCTCAACCCGGACAATGTCGGCCAGGTGAAACGGGGCGTCCGCGTCGAGCACGGCCTGAACGACTATCCGGCCGTCGTCCTGGATTGGGCCGAACTCGTTCTCTGCACCGGGAGCACCCTCACCAACGGGACGATCGTCCAATACCTGGGTCTGGACAAGGAGGTGATTTTCTTCGGAACCACCATATCCGGAACCGCGCGCCTTCTAGACCTGAAACGGCTCTGCTTCTGCGCCACCTAACAGGGCGCCGGACTAATCCGCCCGGCCTTTTGCGCGCCGTTTCGCTCACTTCTGGGACTGTATCCGGATTCCCAATTCCCCCGCCGCGACGTCCGCGACCCGGTACCACACGGTTTTCCGGTTTCGGACCCTCAGGCGCGCGTTGGTGAGGCTCTTTTCGAAGTTCCCGTGGTGGTTCCGCAGCGCCGTGAACCCCTCGATCTCCTTCTGGGAAAAGATCTGGTCCATGTGCTCGTCCACCTCGCGGTCCAGGTTCTCCACGAAGGCGGACACCAGGGCGGCGTAGTTTTCGTGGATGCCCCGCAGGTACTCCAGGGCCAGGTCGTCCATGCCCTCGATCCGGGAGAACTCCTCCACAAGGGCGCCCAAAACGGCGACGGCCAGCTCGTAACGCTCCGCGGTGAAGTAGTCCAGGGCGGTCTTGACCCGCTCCTGTAGGCTGGCCCGGGTGATCTCGGGCGCCGAAACGCCCTGGCGGGCCTTGGGCACGATGCCCGGCAGGTTGGCCGCAATGCTGGAGGCCAGGCGGAGGGTGTCCGCGAACACCTTGGACTTCCACATCCCCTTGTCGATGGAGTCGTAGAGCTCCTCCATCCGGTCACGGTAGGAGAGGCGGTAGGCCTCCGAGGACAGGAAGACGACGTCGTACACGGAGAGGCTGGTCCCCTTGAACTCTATGGTTCCGGTGTTGAAGAAGTCCACCTTGCTGATGAGGCCCTGGTCGCCCCGGCCCCGGGTCGCCTGTATCCGCTGGTAGACGTGGCTCGTCACGAGGATCTTGTTACGGTCGGGGGAAATTCTCCCGGCGCGCCCCTGCAGGCGCGCGGCCGTGTTGATGATGTCCCCCGAGAGGTCCCCGTCCCGGGTGATCACCAGGGGGGTGTACTTCTGACCCCCCGCGACTCCCGCGGATATCAGGAACTCCGGCAGCACGAATCCCGACCCCGGCCTGCCCGCGGGTTTTTCGTCGTCCGCGGTCCTGCGCCTCCGGGCGAAGTAGTCGACGATCGAGAGAATGGATTTAAGGACGCTCTCCGCGGAGGCGCCGAGGAGTAGGATGGCGTCCCCCTGGGACCGCCGGCTCACGACGCCCTCGCGGGCCGTTATTTGGGGGATGTCTTCCTGCATCATGCGGTCCAGGAGGTCCAGCATGGACAGGTTGTGGCGGTTGTCGCGGCAGTACTTGGTGTATCCGTGTATGTCGAGCATCCCCGCGTAGATGTCGGGAATGGACATGTAGCGCTTGAGGTCCCCGGCGAAGGGATACCGGGAATCGGGAAGCACCACGGCCTCCCAGACCCGGGGATAGGCCTCCGGGGTGACGTCCCGGAAGAATCCCCAGTAGAGCTTGCGCTGGAGTTCGAAGGCCTTCTTCAGGATCAGGCTGGTCCGGGGGCCGCCGGGAAGGACGGAGCAGTAGATGGCCAGGGCCTCGAAGGTCGTGAACTCCCCGGAGAGGATCTTGTCGTTCAGGTGCACGAGGAGTTCGTAGGGGGACGTGGAGGGAACGTACTCCTTGATGTCTTTCATCTATGCCGTCCGGCCTTGCCCATGCCGCTTTCCCGTCAATCCTGGAAAAGCTCGACCGCTTCCTTCGCGTTCCGGGCCTCGATGAGGGTCCGGCAGAACGCCTTGGAGCGGCACAGCCGCGCGATCTCCGCCAGGGCCTCGATGTGGGGGCCCGACTGGTCCGGGGGTGCCAGGATAAGGAAGAAGAGGTGGGAGGGCTTCCCGTCCAGGGCCGCGAAATCGACGCCCTTCGGCGATACGCCCAGGGCCATCGTGAGTTTCTTCACGGCGGGGGTCTTGCCGTGGGGTACGGCCACACCCTCCCCGAGGCCCGTGCTTCCCCTGCGTTCCCGGTCCAGAACCGCCCGGCAGGCCTCCTCCGGCTCCGCTATCTTTCCGGCCGCCGCCAGGACGTTCACCATCTCGCGGATGATGTCGTCCTTGAAGGTCGACTCGATGGGGATCTTGACCACGTTCTCCTGGATAAGATCAATCAAAGCCATGGGTCTCTCCTGTCAAAAAGCATGTACGCTTCCGGGTGAAGCGCCCGACGGTCATTCCAGGGAATCGAAGAGTTCCGCGATCCGCTCTTCGTTTTTTGCTATCAATACGGAGCAGGGGACGCTCCGCATCGCCCTTTCGGTCTCGTTATAGAGCTCGTCCCGCCGGCTTCGGATCTGGGAGAGCTCCCCCAGGACCAGGAGGTCGACGCCCAGCTCCTTGACCTTGTTCGAGATCTCCATATGGACAGCCCCGTTAACGGTGTCGGTCCGTATGGCCAGGCCCTTGGAGCGCGCCAGGTTGCGGACATGGTTCATGTACCGTTCGGCGTCCTCGTTAAGGTCCCGGTGGTATTCCTCCTGCTCCGATTCCAGGAAGATGTGGGCCTTGACGAGCTCGGACAGGGCTCGGGTGTTGACGACGTACAGGGCCGACAGGTCGGC
>CAYTYG010000294.1:3592-4215 GCA_964441515.1 uncultured Treponema sp. | reverse complement strand
GATGTCCTTGAGAACCTCCCGCTCCCGGGGGGTGAGGCCGTAATCCGCGGTCTTTTCCCGGTGGCCTTCCCGGCGGATCTCGTCCAGGATGCGGCGGGCCACCGTGGGGCTGATGGGAGAACCCTCATCCCTCGCGCTCAGGATCTGCTCCAGGAGGAGGTTCGGTTTCGTGTTCTTGAGTATGTACCCCCGGGCGCCCGCCTTGATGGAATCCAGGATCTTGTCCTGCTCCTCGAAGATCGTGAGGATCAGGACCGTCAGGTTCGGATGCTTTTCCTGAAGAACACGTGTCGCATCGATCCCGCTCATCCCCGGAAGGTGGATGTCCATCAGGACGATGTCCGGCTCGGGATTGTCGGCCACCCATTCCAGAAAATCCTCCGCGCGTCCGAAGGAAGCGGCCACCCGGATGCGCTCGTCCAACCCCAGGAAGTAGCGCAGGCCCTCCCGGACCTCCCTCTCGTCCTCCACGATGGCGACATCGACGCGCCGCGGTCCGCCCTCATTCATGCTGGCACGCTCCCCGGAAGGGTATCCGTATGGTGTATTCCACGCCTTGCCCCGGGGCCGTCTTCAGTTTGACGGACCCCCCCAGCCGCTCCACACGGAAGCGGATGTTCTCG
>CAYTYG010000294.1:0-3582 GCA_964441515.1 uncultured Treponema sp. | reverse complement strand
TTCTCGATCCCGAAGGAGGAGGAGGGCGCTGAGGAGGGATCGAATCCCGCGCCGTCATCGGAAAAACGGAGGGAGAGGTCCCGGGACTCCGCCGAGAGCCGGAGCCTTACACGGGAGGCCCCGGAATGCTTCAGCACGTTGTTCACGAGCTCCTCCAGCACCTTCTCGAACTCCGAACGCTCCTCCCCCTCCATCTCCCGTAGGCGGCGGGGATTGCGTATGCGGCAGTCGAAGCCCATCCTGCGGGACTCCAGGCGCTGCCGTATCCCCGCCTGGACGAACTTCACCAGGTCCGCTCCCGCGCGGTCGTCCTCGTTCATCCCCAGGATGATTCCCCGCAGGCTCGCCACGGCCTGGAGGCAGTTCGACTCGATCTTGTCCAGCATCTCCCGCAGCTTCTCGGGGCCGTCCTTGGCCAAGTCCTTAGCTATACCGTCGCAGAAGAAGATGTTCGTCAGCTTGGCTCCTATCGTGTCGTGCATGTCCCGGTAGATCCTGCGGCGCTCCTCCGCGATGCGGAGCTGGGTGTTTTCCCGCTGGAGCAGCCAGAGTTCTTCGGTCCGCTGACGGACTTTCTTCTCCAGGTCGAGGGAGTAGCCGGCCACGGTGTCCACGAGCTTGTTGAACTCGTCGCCCAGAACCCCGAACTCGTCGCCGGACCGGACCCGGACCCGCGCCTCCATGTCCCCCGCCTTGATCCGGTTGATCACGGAAACGATGCCCGTCAGGGGGGACACCACGAGCCGGCCCGTGATGGAGGCAAGGGCTATCGTAAGGAGGATCATGAGGACCAGTTCCACGAGGCTGATGAGGTTGAGCAGGGCGCGCATGGATTCCATGATGGACCCCAGCGGCATGCCCACGACGATGGTCCAGTCCGCGCGGGATGTCTTCTTGTAGACGAAGTGCGTATCCGGCCCGGCTTCCCCGCTGACGAAGGCCCCCGTGGGCTTCACCGGGATGATCTCGCTCCCGGGAAGGGAGAAAGACTTGAGCTCGTGGGAGTCCGTCCTGTCCCCGGGAAACTGGCTGGCCAGGATATGCCCCGAGGCGCTCAGAAGGAGGGCCTTCCCGTCCTTGGGTATCTCCAGGTCCTCCAGGATCCCCCGCAGGTCGTCCAGAAGGATATCCAGGCCCAGGACGCCGACCAGGCTTCCGTTACCGTCCCGGACGGGGAGGGCGCAGGTTATCCCGATGTCGTTGACGCTGGCGTAGACGTAGGGGTCGGAAACCGTGAAATCCCCCCGGGCCAGGGCCGCGCCGTACCAGGGGCGTACGCGGGGATCGTAGCCGGGCGGGAAGCTGGGCCTATGGTCTACGAATCCCTTGCCGACCCCCCACTCGTACATGCGGCCGCTCTCCGTTCCCAGGTAGACGGCCCGCAGGTACTGCCGACGGGGCAGTACCGTGGCCGTGAAGAGATCCCCCATGGCCGCCTCGTCCGCGGCCCGGACCGCCGAGGTTCCCGCCAGACCCCGGGCCAGGTGCTCCATCTCCAGGAGGAACTGCCCGAGGCGCTTGTCCGTCTGGTCCAGGATCGTGAAAGCGAGCTCGTCCGCCGTCCGTAGTGCGTAATCCCGCAGAACGTCCCGGGTGATGAGGTAAATCGCCACAAGGAAGGCCAACACGGACAGGGAGATGAAAAGGATGAACTTCTGGCTTATTCCCCATCGCCGTTCCGGCATTCGGCGCCCCCCGACCCGTCGCTGTGGGAATTATACCGGCGCTTCCGCCGGAGGGGCAAGCTTGACGGGGCCGCGGTTCACCGCGGACCTCAATCCGCGGCTGCCAAGGCGTTTTTCAATTGCGCGATTATCTGAAGGTTTTCGTTGCCCAGGGCCTGTATGCCTTCGCTGTTTTTTTGGATATCCGTAAACCGATCGGCCATGACGATGGAAGATTCCTTGACGGATCGTGAAATGTCCTCGATGTGTTGTATGCTTCCGGATGAGCGGAGGACGCTCTCCCGTGAGTTTTCCACGGCTTTTTCCGTACTGCCCGTCAAGGACGCGACGGTCTCGACGGCCTTTAGGACGTCTCCGGTTCCCGCGGAAATCTCCTGTATGCTGGCCAGGAGCTCCTCCATCATCCCCGTGACATCTCCGATCGCCTCCGAAATCTCATGGAAGAAGCGCAGAACCTCCCCGTTCTCCCGGGCTGCCGCCTCGATGGCGTTTTTCGCGGTCTTCAGGATCGTGCTGATGTTTTGCGAACTGGTGCCTGTCTCCTCGGAGAGCCTGCGAATCTGGCCGGCTACGATCGCGAATCCCCTTCCCGCCGAACCTGCGTGGGCGGCTTCTATGGAAGCGTTCATTCCCAGAAGGTTCGTGCGGCTCGCCAGATCCTCGATGAAGCGGGTCGTTTCGATCATCTTCTCCGAGGCGGCCAATACGTCGTCGATCGATTTCTTGACGGAGGACAACCGGGATTCTCCCGATCCGGAAAGCTCCAGCAATCCGCGTATGACGGTTCTCTTCTGTTCGGCCTGGCTGCCTATGCTTCGCGCCGCGGCGGCCATCTCCTCCACGGCGGAAGAGGCCGTGTTCACCTGATTCGTGTACACGGACATGACGTTCCGCACATTATCCTGGTGTTCTATCACCGACTAGTTTTCCGTCTCGGAGTCCCGAAGGGCTTCCGTCAGTTCGTCCATACCTCGGACGATCTCATCCACGCTAGCCCGGACATCCTGGATGGTGGAGATCGTGTTCCCCGCGCTCCGGGCCAGGCAGCTTCCCGTGGTATCCGCGGAAACCTGGCAGTCCGTCACGAGAGAGTTGAAGGTCGAGAATTTCTTCTCCGTCGTTTTTTTCTCCTGTTCAACCTGCGTCATCAGGAGAGTGTTGGCCCGGACGAGAACGGAAGAAAAAATCGTTCCCATGAGAATCATGAGGTTGGATACTGCGAGGTTCTGGACGGCGAGGGAAGTCAGCGCATAGCCGTCCTGGGGGAAGGAATCCAGGAAGTATAAAAGGCAAATCCCGACTATATCCAGGAGGCCCAGGACGAGGACCTGTTGGTACCGGCTGGCCAGAAGAGCCCCGACAATCAATAGGAAGCCGCCCAGGGTTCCGAAGACATAGGTTTCGTAGACGTTTTTGTAAGCATCCCCCTTGATCGCGGAGAAGCAGACGAACCACAACCCGAACAGCACCAGAGAGGTTGCGAAGGAATATCGGCCTTTTCGGAGGAGTATCAGGGACGCCCCGCAGAGCACGGAAAGAAGGATGGTAATAACGCCGGCCATCAAGGCCCCGGTAGAGACGAGGAAGACTCCCAGTACGATGCTGAGCAAGCCCAGGCAGATGGACGCCCAGGCGAGCATAATGCTTTTTTTCTGGATCTGTAGGGATTTATCGTTATAGCCGGCGATAATGTTATCTATGAACTTTTTAAGCATGCGATTCCTTTCATTTGGAAACCCATGCTATCAATTTATGCGTATGGATAGGAAAAGAATCAAGGACAAGCGCGGATTTGAAGCAGGAAAAGCATAGAAAAAAAACGGCCGCCCGTACGGCAGCCGCTATATCGGAAACCCCCGGGAGCCCGAAACCGGGCCCCGCGGGGGGGGGGCGAAGT
>CAYTYG010000293.1:0-4217 GCA_964441515.1 uncultured Treponema sp. | reverse complement strand
TCGAAACCACCGTGACCTTCATCCTGGACGGGGACGGGAAGCCTACCCACGTCCTGGGGGTCTCCCGGGACGCCACGGAGCGTATGCGGGACAAGGCGGATCTGGAGGCTTCCCTGCGCCAGCGGGAGGTACTGTTAAAGGAACTGGAGCACCGGGTGAAGAACACCCTGGCGATGATCGCCGGCCTCCTGTCCCTGGCCTCCGACCAGGTCAAGGATCCCGAGGACGCCCGGCTCTTCGAGGAATCCCAGGCCCGCGTGAGCGCCCTGACCCTCGTCTACCAGAAACTCCTGCAGTCGACCGACGCGGAGCGGATAGACCTGGGGGCCTATCTGGAGGACCTCTGCCGGTCCGTAACCTCCAGCTTTTCCTACGGGGCGTCCGGAGTCCGTCTCGACGCGGAGCTGGACAGGTTTACGGTGGACTCCAAGAGGGCGGCGCTTATCGGATTGGCGGTCAACGAATTGGTCACAAACTCCATGAAGTACGCGGTGCGGCCGGACAGCCCCCTGGAATTGCGGCTGGAAGTGCGGCTCCTGGAAGGCAACCAAACGCAGATACTCTTCCGGGACAACGGTCCGGGACTTCCGGAGGGCTTCGATCCGTACAGCTCCGGGGGGCTCGGGTTCCTGCTTGTAAGGAGTCTGGTCTCCCAGCTGCGCGGGGAATTCCTGGTAGAGCCCCACGGTGAAGGGGCGGGTTTCCGGATCGTAGTTCCCGAAGCCCCGCGGGAAGGCGGGCCGCCGTAAGGATAAAACCGGTCAGGCCCTCTCCAGGCGCCTCCAAACCTGTGTAGCCCAGCGCCCGTCCTCGAATACCCGCCGCACGACGCAGGGGCCGCGGCAGTCCATCCGTTCCCACCACGCCTGCCGGGCGAAATCCTCCAGAAGCCGTACGAGTTCTTCCTCCGTGGAGGCTCGTCCCTGCAGGAACGCGTAGGCGCCGCGCCCCAGCTCCAGTTCCTTTTCGGCCGGGGAAGGAGATTCCCCGCCGGAAACGCCCCGGGCCAGCGCCAGGGGTACAGGCAGTGTTTCGACCGCGCGGGGTCCGTCGTCGGGATCCCGGCGGACTACGGAATCGAAGCCGAAGAGGGCAAGCTCCTCCTCCCCATCCGCGGCTCGGGGGCTCGGATCGAAGGGGAAGCCCGGGGAAGCGGGAAGGGGAAGCTCCCGGTAGCGAAGGGAGGCAGCGAGTCGCAGGACCTTGAGTGCGGGATCGGCCATGGCGCATCCTGTCCCGGAATCCGGGTCCTCCGCAAGCCCCCGCCGGGGATCGTGGCGCCCGCAGCCTTTTTGGGTATATACTTGCATCCCATGGTTGAAATACGGACGGACGGCCGTACCGGCGGGGCGGGCAGGAAGATGTTTGCCGAAAAGCCCGGGGCCTTGGCTCTGCCCCGGGGAAGGTCCCTCCCCTTGGGGGGCGTGCGGCACGTTATGGGTATCATAAACGCCACGCCGGACTCCTTTTGGGAAGGTAGCCGTGCGTCCGGGCCGGAGGCGGCCGTGCAGGCCGCGCTGGCCATGCTGCGCGCCGGGGCAGCCATCCTCGATATCGGGGGGGAGTCCACCCGCCCCGGGGCCGAATACGTGGGGGAGTCCGAGCAGGCGGCGCGCGTCGTCCCCGTCATTCGGGCCGTCCGGCGGGCCGCGGCCTCGGAAGGTCTCGACCCTGTTCTGAGCGTGGATACGAGGCTGTCGGGCGTGGCCCGCGCCGCATTGGACGCGGGGGCCGACATGATCAACGACATCTCGGCTTTGGAGGAAGACCCCGGCCTAGCGGAGCTCTGCGCCGAACGGGGGGCGCCTCTGATCCTCATGCACAAGAAGGGAGACCCCCGGACCATGCAGGACGCCCCCCGGTATTCCGACTGCGCCGCGGAAGTCCTGGAGTACCTCCTTTCCCGCGCCCGGGCGGCCCGGGCCGCGGGGATGCGGGCGGACGGTATACTCCTGGATCCGGGTATAGGATTCGGGAAGAGGCTCGAGGACAATCTCGCCCTCCTCAAGCGGCTTGATGAAATTTCCCGCGGCGGCTATCCTGTCGTCATCGGCCTGTCCCGGAAGTCCTTCCTGGGCGCCGTCACCGGCCGGCCGGTGTCCGACCGTCTTCCGGGGTCGCTCGCGGCGGCCTGCGCGGCCTGGCTGGGCGGCGCGGACGTTTTCCGGGTTCACGACGTGCCGGAGACGGTGGACGCCTTGAGGGTCTTCGGCGCCATCCTGGGACAGGCCGCGAGGGAAGGATAGGGGAGAGCCGACATGGGATGGAGCACCGTCTCGGGAATCTACGACACCATGGTCCGGCCGGCCCTGGACATCCTCATCCTGACGTTCCTGGTCTACAAGACATGGCAGATCCTGGTCCGGACCCAGGCCGTGCAGCTCGTGAAGGGCGCCATCTTCATGGCCGTCGTCTACGCGGCTTCCTTCTTCCTGCGGCTGGGCACCCTGACCTGGATACTCAACATCCTGGCCCCGGGGCTCGTCATAGCCCTGGCCATCGTATTCCAGCCCGAGCTTCGCAAGATTTTCATGCGCATAGGGCAGGGGCGTTTCTTCCGCCCCGGCCGGCGGCCCCGTTCCACCCAGCTGGAGTCCGTGCTCAACGCCGCGGAGGTCCTGGCCTCCCGCCGCAGGGGGGCCCTCATCGTCTTTTCCCGCACCGTGGGCCTGAAGAACATCATCGACACGGGTACCCGCCTGGACTCCCTGATCTCCTCCAGCCTGATCCTCACGGTCTTCGGGCACGATACCCCCCTGCACGACGGGGCCATGGTCGTCTCCGAGGGGCGCGTGGTCGCCTCGGGGTGCTTCCTTCCCCTCTCGGAGCAGCAGGACATACGGCGGAGCTTCGGCACCCGGCACCGGGCAGCCCTGGGGCTCTCGGAGGAGTCCGACGCCGTGGTCCTGGTGATATCCGAGGAGACGGGAGCCCTCTCCCTGGCGTACGACGCCAAGCTCCACTATAACCTCTCGGCCGCCCTTGTGCAGCGCCGTCTGGCGGCCCTCCTGGATTTCGCGGAGACCGAGGCCTCGGAGGAAGAGAGGCTTCCGGATGAGTAGGAAATCCGTCCCGGAAAGGATACTGGAGAATTGGCCCGCCAAGATCCTGTCCTTTGCCGCGGCCGTACTTCTCTTCTCGTTCCACCAGCTCAACCGCCTGGAGGAGCGGCCCCTCGCCATCCCCCTGCGGGTGGAGAGAAACGAGGACATGTCGCCCTCCAGCCCCTATCCCCGGACGGTCCGGGTGGTCCTGAAGGGCGAGGCGAACTCCATCTTCGCCGTGCAGGAGGGCGACCTGGAGGCCATCCTGGACCTGTCGGGCCTGCACGCCGAGGGGGTTTACCGGGTGCCGGTGACCATAGAGAAGCGGGGGAGCGCCCTGGGTATAGACCCCCTGGAGATACGGATCGATCCCTCGGAGGTGGCGGTGGCCCTGGAGCAGAGGCTCGTGCGGTCCGTCCCCATCGTCCCCAGCTTCCGGGGCTTCCTGGATTCGGGGTACGAGCTGGCCTCCTCGGAGCTGATCCCCCAGACCGCGGAGATCGAGGGGCCCGCCACCCTGGTTCGGAAGGCGACGGACGTCACGACGGAGTTCGTCGAGCTTTCCGGGCGCAGCGAGGACTTCTCCGTTACGGTGCGCCTCCAGCGCAGGGATCCTCTCCTGTCGTTCACGGGCTCGGAGACCGTGGAATTCCGCGCGACCATACGGAAAGCCGTGGCCTACCGCAGCTTCGAGGGCCTTGGGATCAAGATCGAAGCCCTGGCCGACGGGCTCTCGGTGTCCGGGGAGATTCCCCCGGGAACCCTGCGGGTCGTAGGGTCCCGCAACGACCTGTCCTTCCTCGTGCCGCCGGAGGACGTCCTGTACGCGGATCTCTCCTTCATCTCGGGGCCGGGAGTCTATACCGTGCCCGTGGGCGTCCGGGTTCCCGAGGGCGTCACCGCGGAAGCCTGGACCCCCGCGGCCCTCACCCTGGTCGTGGAGCGGACGGAGGAGGAGGCCCGATGATTCTGGGCATCGGGGTGGACGTCGTGCACGTCCGGCGCATCGACCACTGGCTGACCGTGCCCGGGCTCCCGGAGAGGTTCTTCCATCCCGAGGAACTGAAGGCCGCGAAGCGGAGGGGGAGCACGACGAGCCTTTCCCTGGCCGCCCGCTTCGCGGCCAAGGAGGCCTTCGGCAAGGCCCTCGGGACGGGCCTGCGGGGCATACGG
>CAYTYG010000292.1:3959-4234 GCA_964441515.1 uncultured Treponema sp. | reverse complement strand
TTGGACAGGGCCTTGGCTACCTCGTCCCGGTGGGTCTTGTCGTGGAAGAGGGCGGTCTTGACGGCCCGCATATAGAGCTGCTCCCGCTTGGCGCTCTTGCCCGCGACGATGGCCTCTCCCCGGATGAGGAGGCCGTCGTCGATGATGAGGTCGATGCCGTATTTTTGCGCCACCAGCTTGGCGCGGAAGCTCTTGCCGGTGCCGCTCTCCCCGAACAGGGAATAGACGCGGACCCCGCGGGCGAACCAGAAGAGATCCAGGATGAAGCGGAACAT
>CAYTYG010000292.1:0-3949 GCA_964441515.1 uncultured Treponema sp. | reverse complement strand
ACGCGGCCGGATTCCGATACTGGAAGAGAAGGAGCGCCCCATGACGATAAAAATACCCGCGCTGATACAATCCATCCTCGACGAGACTTCCGCGCTGGAAAAATACCTGGAGGAGCGCAAGGTCCTGTCCGACTCGATACGCCGCAGGGATTGGCCGGCGCTCCAGGACGTCCTGCTGCGAATCGAGGGCATCGCCCTCCTCGCGGAGGCCACGGAGCGCAACCGCGGCGCGATCTGGGAAGAGATCCTCGCGGAAACCGGGCTTCCCCCGGATTCCTCGGTCTACCGGGTCGCCCTCGGGGTCCCGGAGCCGGACCGCTCCGTCCTCTCCGACGCCTACCGCCGCCTCAAGATAGCCGCCCTCCGGGCGCGGGTCGAGAACGAGGCTCTGGGCGAGTACGTGGGCGAGACCGCGGTAACCCTGCGCACCGTCGTGGAGGAGCTCTTCCCGGACCAAAAGGGAAGGATGTACGGCAAGTCGGGGCGAGCCGTGGCCGCGGGTCCGCGCCCCATCGTCCTGGACACGGCGCTCTAGGAGCAAGCGATGCAGTCAACCTTTGCGGGGATCGAGATAGGCAAGCGGGGCCTGGTTTCCCACCAGCAGGGTCTGGTGACGACGGGCCACAACCTCACGAACGCCTCCACGGAGGGGTATTCCCGGCAGCGGGTGCACCTGGGCACGGTGGAGCCCATCTACGCGCCTCAGCTGAACCGGGAGGAGACTCCCGGCCAGATCGGCCAGGGAGTGCAGGTCTCCCGCATCGAGCGGGTGAAGGACGAGCTCCTGGAGGGCCGTATCGTGGCCCAGCAGGGAGGCCTGGGGTACTGGGAGACCCGGGACAAGTACGTAAACCTCCTGGAGCAGGTCTACGACGAACCAACGGACGTATCCATCCGCTCCCAGATGGACCGGTTTTGGGACGCCTGGCAGGAACTCTCCCTCCACCCCGGGGAGCTGCCCGCCCGCCGCGCCGTCGTGGAGCGGGGGCGGACCCTTATAGACTCCATTCACGCCCGGTACCAGCGCCTCTCGGGCATACGGGAGATGGCGGACCAGGACATCGGGATCGTCCTCAAGCAGGTCAACGACCTGTCCCGGCAGATCGCCGCACTGAACGCGGAGATCGTGAAGGTGAAGGCCCTGGGCGACAATCCCAACGACCTCCTGGACCGCCGGGATCTTTTGGTGGAGAAGCTGGGCAGGCTGGTCCCGGTGACCACGGACGGCCGGGACTCCGACGAGTTCATGGTGCACGTGGACGGCCAGGTGCTCGTCCAGGGCAAGATAGCCCGGACCTTCGCCCTTACCTCGGGTCCCGAGGACGAGGGCTACGGCCGGGCCGTCTGGTCCGACACGGCCGACGAAGCCCATTTCCGGGGCGGGGTCCTGGGGGCGCTCTTCGAGCTCCGGGACGGGGACATACGGTCCGAGATCCAGTCCCTGGACACCATGACCCTGACGTTCACGGACCTGGTCAACGAGACCCACCGGGCCGCCTACGGCCTGGACGGCTCCACGGGCACGGATTTCTTCTCCGAGTACCCGGCGGTGAACAACGTGGCGGGCAATTATGACCGCGACGGCGACGGCGCCTACGACTCCACCTACATCTACCGCATGACCGGCTCCCACAGCCTGGACGGCCAGGAGCAGGTGGGGCTCGCGGGCGTCCTGCGACTCTCGGGACCGGAGGGGTTCATAGAGATCGAATACCGGCCCGCGGACACGGTGGGCGACCTGGTCGCGCGCATCAATACCTCCGGGGCGGAGGTGACCGCCCGACTCACGAGGGAGGGGAAGCTCCAGCTCCGGGCGACCGCCGCGGACGCCCGGGAGTACCCGGACTTCGTGATCCGCCACCTGGAAGATTCCGGGGAATTTCTTGCGGGATACGCGGGCATCCTGGCCGCCTCCGGGGAGGCGGGGGCCTACGACTGGGCCCGTGCGGACGCCGCCCTGGGTCTGCGGGCCGGCGGCATGGACTACGCCGTGGCTCCCATCTCCCATCCCTCGGGATGGCTGGAGGTCACGGACGCGGTTGGACGCAATCCCCTCAAGGTGGCCGCGGGCTTCGGCGAGAACGGCAAGCCCGCCGAGATCGGGGACGGGAGCGCGGCCCTGGCCGTCGCGGCCCTCCGGGACCGCCCCGTCATGGTCGGATCCCTGGCCACCTTCGACGACTGGTTCGCGGACGCCGTCGCCCGCATCGGGCTTCTGGGCGAACAGGCGGAGCGCTCCTCGGAGACCCAGTCCCGGATCGTCAAGAACCTCTCGGATATTCGGGAGTCCATATCCGGGGTCAACATCGACGAGGAGCTCGCCAGCATGATCAAGTTCCAGCACGGCTACGCCGCCGCGGCGCGGTTCATCGCCAACTTCGACGAGATGCTGGATACGATCATAAACCGAATGGGAGTGTGAGATAGATGAAACGCGTCAGCTCGGACCAGATGAACACGGATATGCAGTACTGGCTGCGCAGGACGGAGGACCGGACCGCGCGGCTGGAGAAGAAGATCGCCCGGCAGACGCGGATCGCGGAGCTGCGGGACGATCCCCTGGCCGCGGCCCACGCCGTGAAGTACGAGTCCTTCGTGAGCCGCCTCGCGCGGTTCGAGAAGAACGCGGCCTTCGCCGAGGACCGGTACCGCGTCTCCGAGGGCTACGTCCGGCAGGCCGTGGATATCCTGCAGCGCGTCCGGGAGCTGGCCGTGCAGGGCGCCAACGGGACCTTCACCAAGGAGGACCGGACCTACATGGCCTCGGAGGTCAACGAGCTCTTGGAGGAGCTGGCTTCCATCGGCAACGCCCACGGCGCGGACGGCCGGTTCCTCTTCGCGGGCACGGAAGCCGAAACGGAGCCCTTCCGGGTGGTACGGGGCTTCGTGGCCGGGGCGGGGGAGGAGCAGATCACGGACGTCCAGTATATGGGGAACGTGGCCGCCCGCCAGGCCGAGATCACCCAGGGATCCTACGCCGTGCTGGACCAGCCGGGGAACGAGGTCTTCTGGGCCGAGCGCCAGCGGGTCTTCTCCTCCCTGGACGCCGGGGACTACCGAGTGCTCGAGACCTCGAGCATACGGGTGGACGGGCACGTCATCGAGCTGAGGCCCGGGGACACGGTGCACGCCGTCATGGCCAAGATCAACGACTCCGGGGCCCCGGTCAAGGCGTCCCTGGATCCCTCCCTGAATTCCCTGGTCCTGGAAGGCACCTTTCCTCACCAGATATGGCTGGAAGAGGGGATGGGCGGGAGGGTTCTGACGGACCTGGGGGTCCTCCGGGATCCCGCGGCCCCGCCCCCGAACAACACAGCCCACTCGGCCCACATATCCGGCGGCTCCCTTTTCGACGCGGTCCGGGCCCTGCGAGACTCCCTGTACAAGGGCGACTTCATCGAGACCGGGGGCCGCGTCCTGGGGGTCCTGGACGCGGGGCTGGACAACCTGAACCACCGTATAGCGGAGCTGGGCGCCCGCACCGAGCGCCTGGCCTCGACTCGGTCCCGGCTCAACAAGGAGATACCGGATGTCACGGCCCTCCTGGCCGCGGAAAAGGACCTGGACATGACGGAGGCGGTGACGGATCTCCGGATGCTGGAGTACGTCCACCAGGCATCGTTGCAGACCGCCGGGAAGCTCCTGCCCCGGACCCTCCTTGACTTCCTCCGCTGAGCCGGACGAAACTGGAAGCGCTATGATCCGTGTACAAACCAAGGCCTACGGCCAGATCGACGTGGACGAGAGGCAGATCCTGCACTTCGCGGACGGCCTTCTGGGCTTCGAGAAATTCAAGGACTACGCCCTCCTGGACGCGCCGCAGAAACCCTTCTTCTTCCTCCAGTCCCTGGAGGTTTCGGAACTGGCCTTCGTCCTGATCGATCCCTTCCTCTTCCGGCCCGACTATTCCGTGGACGCGGACGACACGATGCTCTCGTCCGTCGGGATA
>CAYTYG010000291.1:0-4250 GCA_964441515.1 uncultured Treponema sp. | reverse complement strand
GCTCGTCGAAGGTGAGACGGATATCCCCGGCCGATTCTTGGCTTCGAACGTTCATCGCGGACCTCCTGATACCATTAAGTATGCGCCGCCCTTGTCCGTTTGTGAAATTATCTTTTTCGATACCCGAGAAGGGGTGGTAATATACGCTATGCTCGACTACCAGCTGGTCCAGGCCTTCGCCGCGGTCCTCGACGAGGGCGGATTCGCGCGCGCCGCGGACCGGCTCTGCATCACCCAATCCGCGGTCTCGCAGAGGGTAAAGCAGCTGGAGGACCAGATCGGCCGGGCCCTGGTTACCCGGGATACGCCCCCCCGCCCCACCGAGGCGGGCGCCCGGCTTTACCGCCACTACCGCCAGGTCCTGGCCCTGGAAGGGGAGACCGTGGACGCGGTCAGCACGAAGACCCCGGGCTGCCGCCCCCACATACCCGTGGCGGTCAACACGGACAGCCTCTTCGTCTGGTTCCTGGAAGCCGCCGGCCCCTTCGCCCGAGGCTCCGGCGCCACGCTGGAACTCTTCGTGGACGGCCACGAGCAGACCATCCGGTACCTGAAATCCGGGGCCGTGGCGGGCTGCGTCGCCTCGGAGCGGGACGCCGTGGAGGGCTGCACCGCGACCCGGATCGGATCCCTGAGGTACGTCCTCACGGCCGCCGGGGATTTCGCGCGGCGCTGGTTCCCCGAAGGCTTCACGAGGGAGGCCTCCCACCGGGCGCCCCTGGTCAACCTGGACCGGAACGACAAGTTCCAGTATCAGGCCCTGTACCGGGCCTTCGGGGATCCCCAGGTGACACCCCCCGCCCACTTCATCCCCGCGGCGGACAAGTACTTCGAGGCGATCCGGACGGGCCTCGGGTACGGCCTGGTGGCGGAGAGCAAGGTCCTGGGAGGATTGGAGGACGGCACCCTCGTGGACCTGGACCCGCGCCTCCGTATGGAAATACCCCTTTACTGGCACGCCTGGAAGTACCAGTCCGATCTGCTCCGGGAGCTGTCCGAGGTCGTGCTACGCGAGGGAGGCCGCCTGCTGGCCTGATTGCCCGCATCCATCCGTGGATAAAACCGTCGCTTTTCTCTACAATAGCCCTAGCCCCCAAGGAGGTCCTCCATGAGCGAACGTCCGGTCCCCTGTCTGGGGAAACCCGCCCTCCCCTCGCCGATCAAGCTCTCCAGCACCCACGGGGACGGAATCGCAAACTATATACGGGACGAGGACCTCGTCCGGCACGACGTCCACGTCGCGGCCTCGGAGGTCTCGGACCTCTCCCAATTCTTCGAAAAGGCGGGCCCCCGGGAACTCCTGTATTTCGCCCCCCAGCACGTCCACGCGGCCATAGTCACCTGCGGCGGCCTCTGCCCCGGCCTCAACGACGTCATCCGCTCCGTCGTGCGCTGCCTCTGGCACCGCTACGGCGTACGCCGCATCAGCGGGGTGCGGTTCGGCTACCGCGGCCTCATACCGGACTACGGCTACGCCCCGAAGCCCCTGGACCCGGACGTCGTGGACGACATCCACAAGCTGGGCGGGACGGTTCTCGGGTCCTCCCGGGGGGGCGGGGAACGTATCGGAGAAATCGTGGATTCCCTGGAGAGGCTTAACGTCAACATCCTCTTCACGATAGGCGGGGACGGCACCCAGAAGGGCTCCCTGGCGATAGCGGAGGAAGCCGAGAGGCGGGGCCTCAAGATCGCCGTTGTGGGAATCCCCAAGACCATAGACAACGACCTTCTTTACGTGGACCGAAGCTTCGGCTTCGATACGGCCGTGGCCCAGGCGAGCGTGGCCGTGACGGCGGCCCACACGGAGGCGCACTCCTCCATCAACGGGGTGGGCCTCGTGAAGCTCATGGGGAGGGAATCCGGCTTCATCGCGGTCCACACGGTGCTGGCGGTGCACGAGGCGAACTTCGTCCTTATCCCCGAAGTGGACTTCGATCTGGAGGGCCCGAACGGCCTACTGGCCAGCCTGGAGCGGCGCCTCCGGGAGCGCAACCACGCCGTCATCGTCGTCGCCGAAGGCGCCGGCCAGAAGTACGCGGCCGGGGAGGGCGCGGACGCCTCCGGCAACCGGAGGCTGGGCGACATCGGAGTTTTCCTCAAGGACGCGATCAACGCCCATTTCCGCAAGCGGGGAGTCGAGATCAACCTCAAGTACATAGACCCCAGCTACATCGTCCGCTCCTCCGCCGCGAATCCCGGGGACTCGGTGTACTGCGACCGTCTGGGAAGCAACGCCGTGCACGCGGCCATGGCGGGGAAAACCAAGATCCTCATCGGCATGGTGAACAACGAGTTCGTCCACATACCGACCCGCATATCCATAACGGAACGCAGGAAGGTGGACCCCGAGAGCAGCCTCTGGAGGGACGCCATCGAGGCCACCCGCCAGCCCATGTCCATGGCCAACTAGCGAGAAAGGAGACCGCCGTGAAGATAAAACAGATCAGCGTCGTTCTGGAAAACACCGCCGGCCAGCTGTACGCCCTGACCCAGGTGCTGCACAAAGGGGACATCGACATCCGGAGCATCTTCGTCAGCGAGGAGACGGAGTACAGCTCGGTCCACCTCCTCCTGGATAAGCCCGAGAAGGCCGCCGAACTGCTCCGGGAGCATGGGTATTTCTTCAAGGAGGTCGAGGTCTTCGCCTTGAAGGCGGAGGACCGGCCCGGGGGCTTCATGAAGATCCTGGAGATCCTCAAGGCCAACAACCTCAATATAGAGTACGTCTACGGGTTCGGGGAGAAGGCCGAGAACAAGGCGGTCTTCATCTTCCGGATCACGGACATCGACAAGGCCATCGACGTCCTGAAGACGGGGGTGATGGAGTACCTTCAATCGGGGCACGTGGAGGGGAACCGGAAAAGCTCCAGCTGGGAGCTCATCGAGAGCCTATAGGGCATCACTCCAGGAAGAGCCGCTTGGAGGCGTAGACCGGATCGGAGGTGACTTCGATGCCCAGCTTCCGAAGCCCGGCCTCATCCCCCGGTGTGGGCACGTGGGAAAGGTGCATCTGGCAGCCCCGGAGGCGATGCAGCTGATCCAGGCAGGACTGCACCATGGGCGTGAGGGTCGCCCCGATGGAGAGGGCGATGAGGGCCTCGTCGACATCCAGGCTGGGGTTCTTACCCCGCAGAATCTCGCCCTTGAGCCGCTCTATGGATTCGATCACCAGGGGCGAGAGCAGGGGTATGGAGTCGGGAACCCCGGCCAGGCGCTTGATGCCGTTCAGTACGGCCGCGGTCGCCGCGTGCAGGAGGCGGGAGTTCTTGCCTGTGACGATATCCCCGGCGGGAAGCTGGAGCGCGGCTCCGCAGAAGGCCGAGTCCACCCCGTGGACCGCCGCTCCCGAACCGGGAAGGGCTTCCTCCGCGGCCGCCCTGGCTCCCTCCGCGGCCGCCCGCGCCGCGGTAACGACGGGGCGGTACTCCGGCCCTATCCCCAGCTCCTTGCAGAGCAAATCCGCCTTCTCCAGGGAAGCCTTGTCCGCCATGCCCATCATGTATTCATTCGCGCAGCGTAGGTAGCGCCGTACCACCTCCTGGCGGGCGGCCTCCCGGCAGGCCTCGTCGTCCACGATCGCGAAGCCCGCCCGGTTTACCCCCATCTCCGTGGGGGAACGGTAGGATTCCGCCCCCTCCGTTATCCTCCCGAGGATGGCCTTCAGGATCGGGAAGGATTCCACGTCCCGGTTGTAGTTCACCGCGGCCTCGCCCATGGATTCGAGATGGAAGGGATCGATGAGGTTGAAGTCCTTGAGATCCAGGGTGGCGGCCTCGTAGGCGATGTTCACCGGGTGCTTCAGGGGCAGGTTCCAGATGGGGAAGGTTTCGAACTTGGCGTACATGGCCCGGCCGCCCCGCAGGTGCTCGTGGTAGACCTGGGAAAGGCAGGTGGCCATCTTGCCGGATCCCGGGCCCGGTCCGGTGACCACTACCAGGGGCTTCCGGGTCTCTATATAGGGATTGGCGCCGTATCCCTCCTCCGAGACGATGAGATCGATGTCCGTGGGGTAGCCCTTGGTGGGGGCGTGCAGGAAAACCGAGATCCCCCGGTTTTCCAACTTGGTCTTGAAAGCCCGAGCCGCGGCCTGGCCCTCCCAGCGCGTGATCACCACCGCGGAAACGGAAAGCCCCCACTCCGCCAGGTCGTCGATCAGGCGCATCGTGTCCGCGTCGTAGGTGATGCCGTAGTCCGCCCGTATCTTGCGGTGCTCTATGGCCCCCGCGTGGATGCAGAGCACGATATCCGCG
>CAYTYG010000290.1:0-4292 GCA_964441515.1 uncultured Treponema sp. | reverse complement strand
CCTTGGATACGTTGTCGAAGGTGACGGCCAGGATGGCGCAGTTCGTCGTGATCAAGGGAAGGTAGATCCCCATGGCGCCGTAGAGGCTGGGCACCTGCTTTTTGAGGAAGAACTCGACGAGCTGGACTAGGGTGGCGATGACCAGGATGAAGACCAGGATCTTCAGGAACGTCAGGTTCAGGGGAACCAGGATGAAGTGGTAGACGGGCCAGGTCACCACGGTGGCCATGACGGTCACGAAGGTGACGGCCAGCCCCATGCCCGTGGACTTGGAGACGTCCGTGGACATCCCGATGAAGGGGCACAGGGCGATGAATCGCATCAGGACGATATTGTCGATGAGGAACGCGGAGATGAAGATTTTCGCGAGGTTCATGCGGCCTCCTTTGCCGTGACGCGCTCGGAGCGGGCCGCCAGGACTTTCTTGAGCCAGAGGTTGAGCGACATGACGAGGGAGAACACGAGGAATCCGCCCGGGGGCAGGATGAAGAAGAGGATGGGCTGGAAGCTCTCCGGCATGACCTGGGCCTCCAGGAAGGTCCCGTTGCCCAGGATCTCCCGGAACGCGGCGATCGCTACGAGCACCCAGGTATAGCCCACGCCCATGCCCAGGGCGTCCACCGAAGCGTCCAGGGGCTTTTCCTTGGACGCGAAGGCTTCCACCCGTCCCATGATGATGCAGTTCACGACGATGAGGGGCAGGAAGACGCCCAGCGACTTGGAGAGGGCCGGGACGTAGGCCTGTATCGAAAGATCGACGATCGTCGTGAACGCCGCGATCACGATGATGAAGATGGGGATGCGGGCGTCGTTCGGGATCAGGTTCCGGAACAGGGATATCACCAGCTCCGCGAAGACGATCACGAAGGTCATGGCCAGCCCCATGCCGATCGCGTTGGAGACCGAGGAGGTCACGGCCAGGGACGAACAGAGCCCGATCATCAGGATGAGAAGGGGATTCTCGATGATTAGACCCTTTGTGAATATGTTCAAGAGGCGCTTCATCTACTTGCCCCCCTGTGCGGTTCGTTCGAGATAGGCCATGGCGGCCGAGCCCGCCTGCTTGACCATGTTGGCCAGGGCCTTGCTCGTGATGGTGCTGGCGGTGATGGCGGAGACGTCCTTCTTGACCTCGAAGGCGTCCGACAGGGGCTTGTCCTTGAACTGTCCCGGGAAGGTCGTCTTGGCCTTCTTGTCCACGAAATAGGTGGGGCTCTTGGCGTTGGCCCCCAGGCCCGGGGTGTCGCTGTTCGAGAGTATCTTGACCCCGGCTATCCTGCGATCGGTTCCCACCCCCACAAGGAGGGTGCTGTCCCCGCCGTAGCTGCTTCCGGTCACCTGGATGGCCAGGCCCAAGGGGGCGCCCAGGCGGGTGACCTCGTAGGTCTGATCGAACCGCACGGCCTTGTCCTGGGGAAGGATGTCCCCGTTCAGGGCGCGGAAATCGTCCGCCTCGGGGAAGAGGTCCTTCAGGGACTGGGCGAGCTGCCGGGCCTCGTGCCCCTCGATGGTCGGCCCCGTGACGGTGTACACGAGCGCCAGGGCTACGCAGGCCCCGGCCGCGAAGAGCGCCAGGGTGACGCCCAGCTTGAGAGTCGACTTCATTTGGAGCCCTCCTTGGCCGGCTTGGCGGGTCTCACGAAGCCGTACTTGGGGACGCGGAGCTTGTTCAGGAAGGGCGCGAAGGCGTTCATGATCAGGATGCCGTACGTGACGCCCTCCGGGAAGCCGCCGAACCTGCGGATCAGCACGGTGATCAACCCGGCGCCCGCCCCGAAGATCGCCTTTCCCCCGGGGGTCATGGGCGAGGAGGAGTAGTCGGTGGCCATGAAGCAGGCTCCCAATACCGCGCCGCCGGAAAGGACCGCCACAAGCGGATCCATCCCGAGCATCCAGGAGAAAAGGGCGATGGAGCCCAGCATGGCCGCGGGGGTGACCCAGAAGATGACCCCCATGACGATGAGGAAGGCCGCGCCCGCGAGCAGGAGGATGACGGAGCTCTCCCCTATGGAGCCCGCACGGGTCCCGATGAAGAGGCTCCAGTAGAGGCCCGTGGGGCCGGATGCGCCCATCGTGGAGGCCACGTCCTGGAGGCTCTGCCCCATCTTGAGCAGGTTGAGAGGCGTGGCCGTCGTGTAGGCGTCCGCCAGGGGCGCGAAGGGGGTGTGCCAGGTCGTCAAGGCGGCGGGGAAGCTCATGATCAGAAAGGCCCTCCCTATCAGGGCGGGGTTGAACGGGTTCGCTCCCAAACCTCCGAAGAACTCCTTGGCCACCACGACGGCGAAGGCCGATCCCAGGCCCGCTATCCACAGGGGGGTGGAGGGAGGGATGATGAGGGCCAAAAGCAGACCCGTCACGACCGCCGAGAGGTCGCCGATCCGCTGGTCCCGCTTGATCAGGGCGCGGAAGCCGGCCTCCGCCAATACCGCGCAGATTATGGAGACGCAGACGACGCTCAGGGCCGGCAGGCCGTACAGGACTACGCCGAAGACCGTGGCGGGCAGGAGGGCGATGATCACCGAGAGCATCAGCCGGCGGGTCGTGACGCCGGTGTAGACGTGGGGGCTCGAGGAGAGTAGCAGGTCGTTAGGCACGTTGAGCCTCCTTCTGCTTCTTGGCCCGGACGAGCTGCTTCCCTATACGGAACCGCTGTACGAGCTGTATACGGGCCGGGCAGACGAAGCTGCAGGTTCCGCACTCGATGCAATCTAAAACGCCAATGGCCTCGGCGAGGTCCAGGTCCCCGGCGTTCAGGGCTTCGTTCAGGAGGGCGGGGGAGAGGCGGCAGGAGCAGGCCCGCATGCAGCGCCCGCAGCGGATGCAGGTGCCCTCCGCGTAATGCGCCGCTTCCTTTTTATCCATGAGAAGGACGCCCGAGGTGTTTTTCTGTATGGGGAAGGCGTAGGACGGGACCGCCGGGCCCATCATGGGGCCGCCGGCCACGACCCGGGCCAGGGACTCGTCGTCCACCTCCACGACCTCCGGCACGAGGTCCGAGACCAGGGTGCCGATCGGGGCCACGAGGTTCTTGGGCGTCCTGCAGGCCCCCCCGGTTATCGTGAAGCCGCGCTCTACGAGGGGAAGGCCCTTATTGAAGGCGTCCGCCACGGCCACCAGGGTTCCGACGTTCTGGACTACGCAGCCGACGTCCATGGGCAGGCCGCCCGAGGGTACTTCCTTCCCCGTGATGGCCGTGATGAGCATCTTCTCGCCGCCCTGGGGGTATTTCGTCTCCAGGATCAGGACGGATATCGATTGCCCGTCCCGGCGCTTTTCGGAGACGGCCTTTTCCAGGATCGGGGCCAGGTGCGCCTTGTTGTCCTCCAGGCCCAGGACACCCTTGGCGACCCCGAGCACCTTGAGAAGGATGGACATCCCCTCGACCACGTCCCCGGCGCGCTCCGTAAGGAGGCGCTCGTCGATGGTCAGGTAGGGCTCGCACTCCGCCGCGTTGGCGATGACGACGTCTATGGGCTTGGTGGGAGGGGGCGCCAGCTTCACGTGGGCCGGGAAACCCGCGCCGCCCATGCCGATGATGCCCGCCTCGCGGATTCGCGCCAGGGCCTGTTCCTTCGTGCAGGAGAATGCGTCCAGCTTGGGAAGAAGGGACTCGGCGCCGGACCCGTCCGGCTCGATGACGATGGCCAATCCCTCCTGGTTGTTGGGCTGGAGGCGGGGCTCGATCTTTTTGACGACCCCGGCTATGGGCGCGTGGACCGGAACCGTCATCCGCCCCTCGGCGTCCGCGATCTTCTGTCCTCGCTTTACCGAGTCCCCAACCTTCACCAGCGGCTGTATCGGCGGCCCGAAATGCTGGTTGACCGGGACCACGACCTGCTTCACCGCCCGTACGTACTCGATGGGAAGCTCGCTCGTGCGTTCCTTCCGCTCCGGCGGATGGGCTCCGCCCTGGAATGTCTTCTTCGCCATATCGAATTAGCACTCCTTTACCGGGGCGGGCCGTGGATCGCCCGCGCCTCGGAGAAGATCCCGCGCTTTCCTAATAATTGTGAGCTTTTCTCCGTTCTTCGGCGAAATCCGGCTTTCCAGCGGAAACGAGAGCGGGGAAAATCACAATTGTTTTACGGAAAGAACCTCACCATTCGGGCCCGACGGACCGTACGGGTCGCCGGAAGTGGGCGCTCTCTGGATAGGGCGCGATGCGCTATCGTATACCTCGACTAATATATGGTCAAGCTGATATGCGTACCCTAAAACGGGATGCGGAACGGCGGGCTCGGCATCCGCTTACCACCACTTTCTCCGCTTGAAGAACGCCAGCATGCCCCCCG
>CAYTYG010000289.1:0-4325 GCA_964441515.1 uncultured Treponema sp. | reverse complement strand
CCCGAGAGGTCCAGGGGGGTCACCGTGAATTTAGCGAAAGCCTCGCCCCGGGCGGTTCGCTCCCGGGAGACCCAGATCACGCTCTCGGGGTATTCCCCGGGCTCCCGGAACTTGGCGCACACCGAGGCCATCTCCGAGAGCCTCCGTAGGATGAGCTTCGATTCGTAGACCGAGGGGTCGGCCCCGGCCTCCTCCGGCAGGGGGTCGAAGAGGTCCTTCAAAAGCTGGGCCAGCGCCACCAGGGCCTTTTCCAGGGCGTTCAGGGGCGAGAAGAGGGGCTCCTCCCACTCGGGCACCCTTTTTTGCACCCGGAGGGAAGGCTCCGGGGAGGAGGACAGGAAGGCCGCGGCCTTCGAATCCAGGTCGTCCGCGGCGGCGCGCACCGCCGCGATGCGTTCGGGCACCCGGGCGTAGAGGTCCGCGGGCAGTCCCTTGAGGTTCTGAACGCGCACCAGGGCGCCGAACCGGCGCTCCCTGCGGGTCCGGAAGAGTCGACCCAGGGCCCGCAGGACGGAGAACCGGGTGAGCTCCTCGGAGAAATAGCTCACCGCGCAGGACTCCATGGAGTGGGCCTCGTCGAAGACCAGGGCCTGGAAGGGTGGCAGGACCGCCGCGGACTCGTAGCCCGCGCCGTCCATCCGGGCCGCCAGGTCGGCGAACAGGAGGTGGTGGTTCACCACGATGAGGTTGGCGTCCGCCGCCTCCCGCTTGGCCCGGAGTACGAAGCAGTCCCCCCGTCGGGAACAGCGCAGGCCGAGGCACGCGTCGGATTCCGAGCGCACCCGGCTCCAGGTCTCGTCGTCCGGCCAGAACGAGAGGTCCGCCCGGTCCCCGGTATTGCTTTCTTGGGCCCAGGCCTCGATGCGCCTCAGGGGATGGTCCTCGTCCGCCAGGAGCCCCTCCTCGTCCAGGGCCTCCGCGAGGCGGTTCCGGCAGAGGTAGTTGCCCCGGCCCTTGGCCAGGACGGCCTTGAGCTTCTTGCGGAAGAGGTCCCGCACCACGGGTATGTCCTTCTCCATGAGCTGGCGCTGGAGGTTGATCGTGGCGGTGGATACCACCACCCGCTCGCCGTTGCGCGCCGCCCAGGCGAAGGCCGGAAGGAGGTAGGCGTAGGATTTTCCCACCCCCGTGCCCGCCTCGGCCGCCAGGACGAAGCCCTCGTTGAGGGCCCTC
This sequence comes from uncultured Treponema sp., assembly GCA_964441515.1. GTDB lineage: Bacteria > Spirochaetota > Spirochaetia > Treponematales > UBA12059 > JAAYUR01. Next base: position 3,152 of record CAYTYG010000289.1, on the reverse strand, counting down.
GTGATGTGCCGGGTAAGGGCTATCTGGCTCTCCCGGCTTTCGTAGGAGGTTATGCGTCCGGAGAGCTTGCCCCCCGGGGAAAGGACTCCGGCGATCTCCTCCTCGTCCAGGGCCACGAGGGCGCGCCGCCGCGCCGGCTCCGCGATCACGTAGACGCTCTCCACGGCGTTGTCCACGATGTAGGACCCCACCCCCCGCTCCCCCACGGAGGACGCCACGGCGAGGTCCGCGTCGCTGGGCTCCAGGATCCCGGAAGGATGGTTATGGATGATCACGTCCCCGCGGTCCAGGTAGGATGCCAGGGCCAGGACTTCTTCCCTGCGGCCCCGGGCGGCTATCGTGACCTCCGCCACGAGCCCTCCGGCGTCCAGGGATCCCGCCGCGAACACCTCGTTTCCCCCCGCGTCGGCTATGGCTTCGCGGAGGGTCCGGGCGGCGGAGGCGGTGAAGCGCTCCGCCGCGTTCATCCCAGCTTTTCTAGGATTCTAAGCAGGAGGACCTTGAGTTCGGACTCCACCTTCCTTCCCGCTTCCACCACCTCGGCGTGGGAAAGGGGGGCCTTGCTGATCCCGGCGGCCATGTTCGTGACGCAGGAGATGCCCAGGACCCGCATCCCCAGGTAGCGCGCGGCGGTGGCTTCCGGAACGGTCGACATGCCCACAAGGTCCGCACCCAGGGTGCGGAGCATGCGGATCTCCGAGGGCGTCTCGTAGGAGGGACCCGTGAGGGCGGCGTACACCCCCTCCTTGAGGGGGCGGTCGGCGCAGCTCCACGCCAGGGCGCGGAGGTCCTTGGAATAGACCTCGCTCATGTCGAAGAAGCGCTCCCCCAGGGGCTGGCCGTCCGTCCCCCGGGGGTTCGGGCCCATAAAGGCGTTCGTCCCCATGAGGTTGATGTGGTCCTGGATGAGCACAAGGTCCCCGGGGACGTACTTGGTGTTGATGCCGCCGGCGGCGTTCGTCAGGACCAGGTTTTCCACGCCCAGGGCCCTGAGCACGAAGATAGGCAGGACGACATCGTCCAGGGGGTGCCCCTCGTAGTAGTGGAAGCGCCCGGCGAGGATGGCGTTCTTTCCGGACAGGCAGAGAACGCCCTTATGCCCCGCTACCGTGGGCTTGGGAAACTCCGCTATCTCCGAATAGGGTATCTCGCGGTAGCCCAGCCCCTCCACGATGCCCGAGAGCCCGGAGCCGAGGATCACCGCAGTCCGGGGCCGGTATTCGCCGGGGATGGAGGCCGCCGCGCGGGCGACTCGTTCGCCGAATCCGTCTTTCATCTCGCTTTTCTCCTTAAAAAAACCATAGAAGGTCCGCGTCCCTCCGGATCTCGGCGCCCTTGTCCGTCTCCCCGGAATCCGGGCCGCCGCGGAGTCCCGGGCGGCATCGGCCATGGGAACGAAGTTCCGGCTCCTGTACGGACCGTGGCGTAGGCCCTTTCCGCCCTTTCCCCGAAGTATACTCAAGATTAGGATGAAGGCGACCGGGGTCAAGCCGTCCGCGGCCGGGAAGCGGATCTCGGCTTTTAAGCCGAGGCTGCGCGATCCCGACGCGGTCCCCCTCCACCCGTCCGGGGAGATTTTTCCGTCCGTTTCGAGTATACTTGGGGCTCGCGCATGCCGCAAGTTGCCCGTACTCCGCCCCTGCGGCTTCCCGGACGGCGTAGAGCCTTTTCCGGTGAGGATTTGCGGGTCCTTCGCCGATATTGAAACGAAGGCGCCTCTCCTGCCGTTCGGTTCGCGGATGCGGCCGTCGGTTCGAGCCCGCGGGGGCGAAAAAAACTGGGAAGGCAGCGCAGGAAGCAGATGACAATAGGCCAGAAGGCGTCCCTAAGCCTGCTCATCAGCATAGTACTCTTCGCGGGATTCGCGGTTCTCGCCTATTCCGGGCTCTTCGAGGCGGTACAGACCCGTTTCTACAACCCCCGGGTGGCGGACTCCGTGAACGACGGCCTGGAGGAAGTAGTCCGGGACGCGGAGGCCTATCACACCCTGGTGTCCGAGAGGTTCCGATCCGTACTTTCCCAGGACTACGTGCGCCGGAGCGTCCTTCCGAACCAGAGCGCCGAGGACATCTTCAACCGTTCCTCGGCCTTCGGCCGCATCGCGGAGGAAACCCCCGGCTTTCTGGGGGCGCGCCTTTTGGACTCGGACGGACGTCGGATACATTTCAGCACCTTCGAGGGGGACATCCTCCGCCGGGAGGATTTCCGGCAGGTCTTCCGGAACTACGGCGAGGGGGACGATCCCCTGGAGCCCCTGGTCGTGCCCATGGAGAGCACCGGGGCCGTCCGCATGCTGGGCGCCCGCAACGCCTTCGTCTACGCCTTCCCGTTCCGGGACGTGTACGACGCGTATCGGGGGACGGCCCTCTTCTACATCTCCCGTTCCGGACTCCAGGAATACCTGGTCAAGGTCGGGACGCTCCCGGTTGGAGAGGATTTCCTGCTTCTGGAGGACAAGGGCCTGCTCTTCGGGGCTCCGAGGATAGGCCGGGGCGAGTTGTCCAAGGCCATATCCGAGCTATGGTCCCGGGGCGTCGATTCCGAGCCGGTGCCTGTCGGCTCGACGGAGGGTTCCGAAGAGTTCGTGCTCTTCTCCCTCCGCGGGGAGTCGGGCCTGTACGGAAGGCTCGCCCCCTCCTCCTGGTTCCTGCTTCCCAATCCCATGCGGTTCCTCCTCCTGGGGACCTTCCTCGTCACCGTCTATCTCCTTTCGTTCCTGCTCTTGAACCTGCGGCAGGAGGACATCACCGTCATCTCCCACCGGGTCAAGCGTCTGCAGATCGGCCTTTTGGAGGAATACCTGGACCGGAAGGGCGACATGGACTTCGCCCGCTGGAAGAACGAACTGGAGGCCCGCAAGGGAGAGGTTCGCTCCTCGATCCGGGCCGGTCTCGGAAAGGTCCGGAAGAGCCGCAGCGCGCAGGTGGACGACCTGATCGACCGGGGCTGGGACGAGATCCTCCAGATCCTCGGGGCCCGGGCTCCGGCTGCCGAGCCGGTCGATATGACCCGCATCGAGGGGCTTCTCCGGCAGGCCCTGTCCAGCGGCTCCATCGTGGTCGCCGCCCCCGAGGCCCGCCCCGTCGAGGAGGCGGAGTCCGTCGAGGAAGCGGAGGCCGCCGAGGAGGCGGAGGCCATCGAGGAAGCAGAGA
>CAYTYG010000288.1:0-4335 GCA_964441515.1 uncultured Treponema sp. | reverse complement strand
TACACTTTAGAAGTATTGAAAATGTGTCTACACGCATTTTCAACACCCTTTTAAGGATAAGGGTTAAAAAAAGTATAGAATCAGAGCTCGACTTGTACAACGGGGCTTTCGCCGTACTATTGTCAACACGCCTTCCGGCCGCAGCCGCGGTCCTTACGCGCGGGGCGGCCCCGGCCCTGTCCCTTGCCGCCCCCGCGCGTTCCATGGCATACAGAAGCATGCCCCAAAGCGAACGGTCCGGATACCTGGCCCTGCTCCTCTCCGCGCTCCTCTTCTCGCTCAGCACGATGATGGTGAAACTGGCTTCCTCTGGGTATTCCGGATTCACCCTGTCCTCCCTGCGGTTTGTCATCGGGATCGTCCTGAACGGGGCGGTCCTGCTCGCCTTCCGGGGCGGGATACGGGTAATAAACTGGAAGGACTGCGTCCTGCGGGGGGTCTACGGCGCATTCTCGATGACCTTGTCCTACCTGGCCATATCCTTGACATCCAACGGAAGGGCCACCCTCCTTTCAAATACGTACCCCGTGTTCGTCGCGGTTTTCGCCGCTCTATTCTTCCATGAGAAGTTTTCCCTTCTCTCGATTCCCAGCCTCGCGCTCTGCACCTTCGGGAGCGCCGCGATCATGAACGACGGGGCGGGGTATTCCTCTCTGGGGGACGCCCTTGCCCTGCTTTCCTCCGTGTTCGCGGGAATCTCCCTGAATCACCTGAAGCGAGCCCGCAAGACGGACGATCCCTTTATCCTGAGCCTCTTTCCCTGTCTCTTCGGGTTGCCCGTATCCCTGTCCCTGGGCAGCCGGACCTTGGTATGGATACCGGGGTCCCCCCTGGTCTTCGCGGTCCTGGCGGGGCTCTTCGCCTTCGCGGCCCAGGCGGTCATGACCTGGGGATACAAGCACGTTCCCGTGTCCCGGGGCAGCCGGGTCTTCTATCTGGAGACCATCGCGGCGGTGGGCCTGGGCGCCCTCCTGGGGGAACGCCTGAAGCCTATCTTCTTCCTCGGCGGCGCCCTCATCTTGGCGGGGCTGGCCTTGGACGCCTGGACTTCCCTCCGGAAATACGAGGCGCCGGGCCCCCTCCGGCCTTGAGGCCGGAAGCTTTTCCCCGGTATAATCCTCCAACCCGCGACGGCTTAATGGCCTGTCCTTCCGGGGAAACATAGGGAGGATCAACATGAACCCCGCTCTGGAAACGATCAAGGAACGAGGGTTCCTTCAGCAGTGCACCGACCTGGAGGGACTATCCAAGCTCATGGATTCGGGGCCGGTGACCTTCTATATAGGATGCGATCCCACGGGACCGTCCCTGCACATCGGGCACATGGTGCCCTTCTTCGCCCTCCGGCACCTTCGGGACGCGGGGCACGTGGGCATCGCCCTGCTGGGGGGCGGCACGGCCCGCATCGGGGATCCTTCCGGCAAGACGGAAACCCGGAAGATGATCTCCTACGAGGCCATCGACGCCAACGCGGAGCTCTTCCGGAAACAGCTGGACCGCTTCGTAGGCTTCGACGGGAAGACGAGCTTTTCGGCGAACAACAAGGACTGGCTGGCGGATCTCAACTATATAGACTTTCTGCGGGATATAGGGAGCCACTTTTCCGTGAACCGCATGCTCTCCTTCGAGGCCTACAAGGCCCGCCTGGAGACGGGGCTCTCCTTCGTGGAGTTCAACTACCAGCTCCTCCAGAGCTACGACTTTTTGGAGCTCTACCGCCGGCACGGGTGCCGCCTCCAGATAGGCGGGGACGACCAGTGGGGCAACATCGTGGCGGGCATGGAGCTGATACGCAGGCTGGAGGGGGTCGAGGCCTACGGACTCACCTTCCCCCTGGTGATGACCAGCGACGGGAAGAAGATGGGAAAGACCGAGAAGGGGGCCCTTTTCCTGGACCCGAAGATTACCAGCCCCTACGATTTCTTCCAGTACTGGCGCAACGTTTCGGACGCGGACGTGCTCAAGTTCCTCCTCATGTTTACCTTCCTGCCCGCCCCGGAGTGCCGGGCTCTGGCGGATCCGGGCGGGAACATCAACGAGGCCAAGGAGCGCCTGGCCTGGGAGGTCACGGCTCTTATCCACGGCCGGGAGGCGGCGGACAAGGCCCGGGAAGGCGCCAAGGCCGCCTTCGGGGGAGGGGGAGACCGGTCGGCCATGCCGACGGCGCGGATGCCCCGGGAACGATTCGAGACGGGATGCCCCGTACTGGACCTCTTCGTGGACGCCGGCCTCGCACAGACCAAGAGCGAGGCCCGCCGCCTGGTGCAGCAGGGCGGCGCCTTTGTCGGCCAGAAGGCCTGGAAGGACGAAAAAATCCCCGTCGGAGCGGACAGCCTGGAGGACTCCGGGGAGCTTGTGCTTAGGGCGGGCAAGAAACGGTACTGCAGGATCGTGACCCGGTAGGCGGGAAGAATGGACGGACGGGTTCCGGACGCCGCTTCCCTGGGGGAGGCCGTCGGTCTTCTGGAGTCCCTGGCCCATAGGGATCCCGGCGCCCGGGGGCTATCCTCCCGCGCCCCGTACGGGGTCCTGGGACCCGCGGCCTTCGATCTCCTTTCCGCGAGGAGGGTCGCCGTCCTCACGGGTTTTTGCGTCCGGTCCGCGATGGCCGGCGAAACGGACGGCCCTCCCGGGGCGCTAGCCCTGGCCTCGGCCCTGCGGGTGCTGGGGAAGAAGGTTGCCCTCGTCTCGGACCTGCATTCCCTGCCGTTGCTGCGGGCGGGTTCGCGTGCCCTGAAAACCTCATTCCAAACGCTGGAACTCCCGGAGGATCCGGGAGAATCGGAGCCCGCCCTCAAGGCTTTCGGGGCCGCCTTCAAGCCCACCCATGTCGTGGCCCTGGAGAGGCCCGGAAGCGCCCAGGACGGGCACCGGTACTCCATGCGCGGGGAGATCCTGGACGACATAGCCCCGGCCGCGGACAGCCTTTTCACGGCGGACAGGGGACGCGGGTACTCGACCATCGCCTTGGGGGACGGCGGGAACGAGCTGGGAATGGGCGCCCTCCGGGAGGATTGCGCGGACTTCGTTCCCCTTGGCCGCAGGATATTCTGCGCGAATCCCGCGGATTTCACCCTGGCGGCGGGCATCTCGAATTGGGGCGGCTACGCCCTGGCCGCGGCCCTCTCGCTCCTTTCCGGGGTTCTTCTCGTGAAGCCGGCGGAGAAAGAGGGGGAGGTGCTTTCGGCCATCCTGGAAGCGGGGGCCGTGGACGGCTGCACCGGGGACCGGACCCTGTCTGTGGACGGGCTTCCCTGGGGGGAGTATTCCCGGACCCTGCGGGAGATGTACGACCTGACCGCCGGGACCCTCCGGGAGCGCAGGGCCAGGGCGGAAGCGGGAGGAATCCATGACCGTTGACCTGAACGCGGACGTGGGCGAGGGTTTCGGCGCCTATAGTCTGGGGAACGACGAGGCCCTCCTGGGACTCGTCAGTTCCGCGAACATAGCCTGCGGCTTCCACGCAGGGGATCCCCTCGTACTGGCCGACACGACGGCCCTGGCCGTCCGGAGCGGAACGGCGGTCGGCGCCCATCCCGGCTACCCGGACCTGCAGGGCTTCGGACGGAGGTCCCTGTCCCTCACGGAGTCCGAAACCTACGCTTGCGTCCTCTACCAGATCGGAGCCCTGCGAGCCTTCGCCCGGGCCGCGGGTTCGGACCTGCGGCACGTGAAGCCCCACGGGGCCCTCTACAACGACGCGGCGCGGGATCCCGCCCGGGCCCGGGGCATAGCCCGCGCGGTGCGGGACGCAGGCGGAGACCTGTACCTCGTGGGCCTTCCGAACTGCGAGATGGAGAGGGCCGCCGAGACGGCGGGCGTGCCCTACGCCCGGGAATTTTTCGCGGACCGCGCCTACGAGGACGACGGTACCCTGGTTCCCCGTTCCCAAGTGGGTTCTGTGATCCGCGACGGGGAAGAGTGCGTGCGGCGGGTCCTCCGGGCGGTACGGGAGGGCGCCGTGGTCTCCCGGAGCGGAAAGACCGTATCCGTGCGGACGGACACGATCTGCCTCCACGGGGACAATCCCGAGGCGGTGGCTTTCGCGGCCCTGCTGAGAAAGGCCCTTGCGGAGAACGGCGTAGAGGTCCGGCCCCTCCGTACCGGAACGGGAGGCTAGACGGTCATGGAACAAGGCCTTTCCATCCATCCCTACGGGGACGCGGCCCTGATCGTGGAGTCCGCGGGGGAGATCTCCGAGGCCGCGTACGGGCCGATCCGCAGCCTTGCCGAGGCCCTGGACGCGGACCGCCCAAAGGCCCTGGTAGAGCTCATACCCGCCTATCGGTCCCTCCTCGTGGTCTACGATCCCATGGAGGCGGACTACGCCTCCAT
>CAYTYG010000287.1:0-4393 GCA_964441515.1 uncultured Treponema sp. | reverse complement strand
CCTAAAAATAACGCTCTTCTTCTTCGGCCCTATAATAGCGCTACTAGTATTGCATTTAACTTTTCTTATCTGAATTCATTTATCCCATCTCTAAACGGTTTTAACTGTCCCCAGAGTTCATATAATTTTATCGTTACTCTTAGTATGTGTATTGGTGTTTTAGCCCAAAAAAAAGCATAAAGGACTCATTTAGCCCTTTTGACTAGAGGCAGGTGTAACCGACCGCCAGGACGCTCCGCCGCAACAGGATACGTCCGTTTATAGTTCTCACGATCTTTTGGAGGGATTATAGACTGTACGAAGCAACTCCGCAACGGGAAAAGCAAAACCGCTTAATCGAACAGATAGCCAGAATCATTCGTCTAGGGGGCTCCGGATCTTTAAAAAAGCCCGCTTCGCGACATGCGTGTAGACGGCCGTCGTGTTGGGACTTGAATGCCCAAGTAGGGTCTGGATGTATCGTATATCCGTTCCGGCTTCCAAAAGATGCGTTGCGAAGCTGTGCCGGAGCGAATGGATGGATACCCTTTTCTGGATTCCCGCGCGCAAACAGGACGAGTAGAAGATGCTCTGCGCGGCCCGGATCGACAGGCGGAATCCCGGCGTTTGTCCTTCGAAAAGCCAGTCCCCGGAAAGATTTAGCCGCAGATAGGCCTTGACCGCTGACCATGCGCGGTCGGAAAGCAGCGTATATCGGTCCTTTCGGCCCTTGGCGCTGCGGATATAAATGGTCTTCCGTTCCGGGTCCAGGTCCTGACGTTTCAGACTGACGATCTCGCTTACCCTAAGCCCGCCGCAATACGCCAGCATGAGCATGGCTTTGTGCTTCGGATTCCGCGTAGATTCGAGAATCCGGCGTACCTCGTCCTTCGACAGGACCAGCGGAAGCCTGCGGTCGGCCTTGGGTCGTTTTCGCTGAGCGCCAAGGGAAAGGTGGAAAACGGTCTTGTAGAAAAAACGTACCGCGCTGATAGTGAGGTTGAGGGTGGAGGCCGAGGCCTTCCTAGCTTTCTCCAGATAGGAGAGAAAACGAGTCAAGTCCTCCTCGGAAGCCTCTTCCGCGGGCTTTTTGAGAAAGTCGAGGAATTCGCCGACATATCGGCTGTACGCCTTCGCGGTTTTCGGGGAGCATTTTCGGGCGCGCAAGGCATCCAGAAGAGAAATACGGGAAGAACTACGCAAACCTTCTGCGGCCGGTCGCCCCGGAAAAGCCGCGGAATGGCCTGTACCGACGGAAAGAGCCCCCCGGCGGTCCGCGGTCTTAACCGCCCGGGAGTCCGGAGGCCCGGCGGTCGCTTGTACGCCCCCCTCCCCGCGGCAGGCGGCTGCCGGGTCCTTATCTCGGCCGCACCAGAAGCGGAAGGCGTCGGGAGTCGCGCCCGGATCGTCGGCGATGCCCAGCTCGACCCCGGGCATTCCCGCCAACACGAAGGCCAGGAAATCGGAGCGGATACGCCAATGATCCTCCCGCACCCGGAGAGTCCCGGGAAGGCTCGAAAGCCCCGCCTCGACAACGGGACAGGGGGGAGCCACGAGCCCCGCGGAACCGTCCGGAAGGAGGAAAGCCCGGACGGGTATACGGGAATCCATACAGGGAATCCGGGGCCCGATGCGGAAAACGCTTGCTCCCGGGGAGGAATTCCCCGGTTAGCGGGGGCATCGATCCTAGAGAGGGCCCTCCGGGACCATGTAGCCGCGTCCGGGAAGGAAGCCGCCGCGCCGGAGGGCGATTTCCGCGGCCGAGAGGAGCCCGACGGGAATCCGGGATCCGTCGTGGGTGCCCGGCGCGGGCGCCCGGTTTGCGCCGCCCCAGGCCAGGATGTGGTCCAGGGCCTTGTTGGCGTTGGAGAAAGGATTCCCGAAAGGAAGGGAGGAAGCTTCGGCGAAAACGGCACGGACCACAGAATCGATGCGGCCGGAGAGCTCCTGGGCGCCGGACCGGTCACCGGACCGAAGCATGCGTATCATCGCGGCAAGGGGGGCGGCGAAGGCGTTGGCGGACGAAAGCAAAAAACCGTCGTACTTACGTTCAGCCTCCCCGTTCTTCTCCGCCAGCCAGGCGGCATAGTCGCCCTCCGCGCCCCGGACGAAGTACACCCCCCCGCGACGGAAGCCGGACCGGAGTATGCGGTCGGACCCGCTGGAGTCCTTCATCATCCAGAGGTTGGAGTACTCCCCTATGAGGCGATCCAGGACCGCGGGGGATATCTCGTTCCGGGTCACCAGGGGAAGCTGGTAGACCGCCGTGGGGAGCCCCAGGTCCAGGATGCGCCTTAGGGCGTCCTCGACGGCCTCCTGGGTAAGCTCCGCGCCGGCGGGGCCGCAGACCGTGAAACCCGCGACCTTTGCGGCCGCTAGGGCCCTCTCGGCGTTGGCGGTGCCCGCCAGGGCTTTCAGAAGGTCGAGGCGGTCCACGACGGACCTGCGGGCCTCGGCGGCATCCGTATGGAGGGCCCCCACAAGAATGGTATACCCGAGCTCCTGGGCAAGGCCTATGTGTATTTCCAGGAGCCTCCGGACCTCCCCGGGGCAAAGCTCCCACCCGTCCCCCGTGGACCCGGGGACGAGCAGGCAGGTAGCGTGCCGGGCTACCGCCAGGACATGCGCCCGGATTCTCGAGGCGGACAGGGAGCCGTCCGTATCGTAGTGGGTTATCGGAGGACAGAGGAGGGACGGCACGCCGTCGGGGAAAAGACTGCAAACCAGGTCCCTGCGGGCGCTTTCAATATCCGCCATGGGCAAACTCCCGGAGGGCGGCCGCGCCCGGGTTCGAAAACAACCCGCGGACGCGGTGGTCGCCGCTTACACGACGATTCTACCACGGAGACGGGCAGGCCGAAAGACTTTCCCGCGACGGAATACCGGATTCGGATACTTGGATCGATTGTGGAAAAAAGGTACATTAATATAAACGCGCGCGGGAAACCGGCGCGTACGGGAGCCGTACCCATACCAAGCGGTCCCGATCGAGGAGGCCCATCGTGCCCTATCGAACCACCGCCCGGCAATCGACCGGTTCGGAGCCGCCTTCCGGCTTCGAAGCCAAGAGACAGAAAACCATCGATGCCCTTACACAAGCGTTCGCCTCGGACGTCATCAGCGTGGAGGAGTACGAGTCCCGCGTGGAGCGGGCCGCGGCCGCAAACGCCCCAACGGACCTGGAGGCTCTGATCCTGGACCTTCCCGCGGAAGAGGACGGCCGGTCTTTCCGGGGCCGCGCCGACACGCATCGCCGTCCGAGCCCGCAGCACGTCGATTTTCATCCGCAGCCGGCCCACGGCTCCCGCGCCTACCCCGCCCGCTCCTGGGAAGGAGGATCCGTCTCGGTTTCCTGCGTGATGGGGGACCGCCGCATGACCGGGAACTGGCTGGATTCGGACCGGGTGAATTCCTACACGGTCATGGGAAGCACCCGGCTGGACCTGCGGGACGCGGACCTCCCGGAGAGCGGCCCCGTGCGCATCGAGGCCTTCGTTCTCATGGGGGAGACCGTCGTCGTGGTGCCCCGGGATCTTCCCGTGCGCCTTTCCGCGACGCCCTTCATCGGGGAGGCCGTGGCCCGTCGGGACGTCAACCAGAACGTGCGGGGAGCCCGGTGCTGGGTGGAGGTGTCCGGGCTTGTCGTGATGGGCTCCGTGGTCGTCAAAGCCGCGGACTAGCAGGGTGTATTCTACAGCTTGTCGATCAGCATGGAGCATTTCCCGGAGGGTATGGGCAGGGTCTTTTTCTTCTTCCCTAGGACGTTGATGGTGAAGTAATAGAGCTTCTCGCTCTCCATGTGGATTTCCCAGCCGCGGCCGGACTTGTTCGAGAGGATCGTCACCATGTTCCGCCGCAGGGACAGGTTCTCGATACCCATGATCTCCAGGTTGGGAATGATCCAGTCCACGGTCTTGCGGGGCAGGGAGATGGAGAGCCCCACGATGTTCTCAATCATGAGGGCTATGGTGGAGAGCCCGGCGAAGGCCAGGTGCTGGGCGCGGGGCCAGCCGGGCTTGTCGGGCCAGACGGCCTTGCCCTCGTTCTGGGGCTGGTAGGCCTCCCAGACCACGGGCTTGTAGTCCTTCTCGTGTTCCGCGTTGGAGTGCATGGAATCCAGGATGTAGTAGAGATGCCGGATGGCGCACTCCCGAGCCAGCTCCCAATGGTTGTACTTCTCCAGCCCCTTGATCACCATGAACGTGAAAGGGGGCAGGACGGAGCCCCGGTATCCCATGCCCCGCTTGTCGTAGCCGGGGCTGTCCGCGGAGAGGGTCGGGAAGGGATGCTCGGTGCCGAAGAGCCCCGGGTCCGTAAGGTGGCCGATGAGGCGCTCCGCGCGGTCTTCGTTGGGTATCTCCGCCAACAGGGGCCAATAGCCGCCCAGGGTCTTCACACGAATCTGGCGCTCGCC
>CAYTYG010000286.1:0-4400 GCA_964441515.1 uncultured Treponema sp. | reverse complement strand
GGAAACCCACGGGGCGGACCAACTGGACGACCAGGAAGGACCCCAGGAGCCCGAAGATATTGAAGTAGATGGTCAGTATCAGCATGGAAACCGCCATACCCAGGACTCGGGGGACGACGAGGTAGGAAATGGGGTTGACCCCCACGGAAAGGTAGGCCTCGATCTCGTGGTGCACGACCATTGTGCCCAGCTCCGTGGCTATGGCCGTGCCGGACCGGGCGATCACGACGAAGGCCGTAAGAAGGGGCCCCAGCTCCCGGGTGATGATGATGATAAGGATGGAATAGAGGAGTTGGCTCTGGCCGAATTGGGGCAAAAGGGACGTGCCGATCACGATGATGGCCCCCCCTATCCCCAGGGACATCACCGCGTTGATCCGGAGGGCCTCGAAGCCCGTGAAGAGGATCTGCATCACGAGGACCTTGTAGCCGACCTGTCTTCGGCGGAAGAACCGTACGGTTTCGCGCAGGACGCTCGCAAGGAAGCCCATGCTGTACAGGAAGGAATCGGCCCTGGTTCGTACGGCCCTGCCAATTTCGTTTATCATCCGAGGTGTCCCGAGTAACAGTATCCACCAGGAAAGCTCCGGAATCAATGAGGAAGCGCACCGGAGGATCGGCCCTTCGCGATAGTACGGAACCGGATATAAATCCAACCACCGGAAAAAAATAGAAAATACCGGACAAATTCGCTCAATTTTTACGGATTAATTACGATTTTTCCGGTAAAGAACACTTTTTACTTTTTTTCCGTTTTTTACCGTGAAAAATTTAAAACCCGTGGTAGGTTTGCGGACTGTGGCCCTCCGGGGGCATCTAACGGGGTGCCCGAAGACCGGACGGCCGCGGGGCGGCTGCGCCGCCTAGCCTTTCCGTTATGGAGCGATCGCCATGCTTTCTTACATTCGATCAACCCGACCCGCGGTCCGGGCGTTGCTCGCGGCCGCCGGGGTGCTGCTTGCGTCCGCGTGCGCTACCCTCTCGCCGGCGGAGGTCGTGGAGGAGCCCGGCTATTATTACGGTCGGGGATCCGGGGCTACGGTCTCCGCCGCGGCGGGAGCGGCCAAGAAGGACCTCGTGACGAAGGCCCTGGCCGTATCCCGGGAAGGCGAGGGGCTGAATCCTCACATCGAGGTGACCGACGAGATCGTCGCGGCCTTCGATCTTCCGAACCTGAAGCCCTACGCCCAGGACAAGACCGGCGACTCCGTAAACATCGTATACAGGATGCGCCGGTCCGAATGGAAGGAGCATCGGGAGCGCAGGCGGAAAGCGGCCCTGGCGGACATACAGCCCCGCCTGGTATCCCTTTCCCCCGATTCGGGGCGAAGCCTCGCGGACCGGTTGAAGGACGCCGCGGCCATACTGGACCGCCTGTACCGGGAGGCCCTGGCGGACAGCCTCCGGGAAAAAGGACCTTCCGGCCCTCTCATCGCGGAGACGGTGGAGCTGCTCTGCTCCGAGGCGATGTCGGGCCTCGAGGTCCGCATGGATATAACCCGGGGCTTCGTGGACGGCGCCACAAGGTTTTCGGGGCGGCTTGCGGATTCCTCCGGCGGGGATACGGAGTCTCTGCCGCTGCGGGCGGAATGGAAGGTCCGCAGCGGAGCCGCCCACGTCCAGACCGTGCGGACGGGCGCCGGCGGGAGCTTCGTCCTGGAGTTTCCCGGGGACAAAGCCTTCCTCAACCGTTCGGTGCGGCTCACCGTGTCCTCCGGCCTGTCCGGCTCGGCGTACGGGTCCGGGGCGGTCCGGGAGGCCGACGAGAAGACCCGGGCGGAATACAGCTTCCAGCATCTCGAGGACATCCAGGCCGCCTTCGCCTCGGAGGCGAGGATACCGGGAGGGGAGTTTATGGTCGGCGCGTTGGAGCGCGACCGGCGCGCGGCCCGGAGGGAGGCTCCCCGGAAGGCGGTGGTGGAGGATTTCTACATGGACGTCCACCCGGTCACCAACGCCCTGTACGAGATGTTCCTGAACGACACGGCGTACGGCGTCTATCCCGAGTTCTGGGAAAACCCGGAATACAACCAAGACGACCAGCCGGTCGTCGGGGTCCGGTACGAGGACGCCGTTCGTTTCGCGGAGTGGCTCTCGGGGCAGCTGGGAGTCGTGAAGCGTCTGCCCTCGGAAGCCGAGTGGGAGCGCGCAGCCCGGGGCGGCCGGGACGTCCTGTATCCCTGGGGAGACCAGGCCCCGGACGAGGGAGACTTCGCTAACTACAGCGGGAATTCCGTGTTCACCGGCCTATCCCCCGTGGGCTGCTTCGAGGACGGGAAGAACGCGTACGGCCTAGAGGACATGGCCGGAAATGTCTGGGTATGGACCTCCACGCCCCGGGACGAGGAATCCGGGACGCTGGTGGTGAAGGGCGGTTCGTGGATGGACGGCCCGGCGGATCTCCGGATCTCGAATCGGAAATATCTCGATCCCCGTTCGGGATACGTGGACGTGGGAATCCGGCTCGTGCGGGAGGTTGAGAAATGAGGAAGATCATACTGCGCCTGACGGCGGCGTTGGGGATATGGATCCTGTTCGCCTCGTGCGTGTCCACGGGAAGCCCCGCGGAGGGCGACAAGGACGACAAGGCCGTGGCCCGGGGGGTAAAGGCTTGGAACGAGAAGTCTCCCGCCTCCGCCGGGACCTACTGGAAGGACATACGGGACGAACCCCTCAAGAAGAAGTATTTGTCCTATGTCTCCGCGTACGAGGCCGGCGCCAAGGAGCTGGAGAACGCCCTTGCCCTGAAGCCCGGGGAGACTTCCCGCATCTCCGCCGCCTACGAGCGGGCGTACCGCAGACTCTCCGTCCTGCCGGGGGAGCTTTCCGTTCCGGAAAAGGACAGGGCCCGGGCCCGACCCATGGCGGAGACGGCCATGCGGGAGAAGATGGACGCCGGGGACTATTCCTCCGCGAAGACCCTGGGGGCGAACGCCGGAAAGGTCTTCGGGAATACGGAAAACCTCCGGGCCATGGCGGCCGAGTGCGACGTGATCCTGGCTTCCCGCAAGCGGGAGGCCTCGGCGGACGGCGTCCTGGAAAGGGCCCGTTTCGAGGAATCCTTCGACGACCGGATCTCGGGATACGAAACCGCCCAGGATTCCTACGCCAAGGCGCAGGACTCCCTGGCGGCGGACGCGGGCAAAGCCGGGCTGGCGAAAGCCCGGAGCGTCGCGGCGGAGTCGGCGCGCCTCCGTAAGAAAAGCCAGGACGCCCGCATCGAGAGGGAAAAGGCCCTGAGGGAGCGGGCGTACTACTACCGGGACCGCATAGGCGAGGAATTCGCCCGGCAGCCCGAGGGCCGGACGCCGGGGAGCCTTTCCCTGCAGGAACTCCTTGAGCACCAGGAATCCGTGAAGGCGGAGGTCCAGAAGGTCTACGACGAGATGAGGGACTTCTCCGCGAAGCATCCCGGCGCCCTGGACGCGGAGACCCTCGAGGATTTCGACGCGCAGAAGCGGGACCTGGACGCGAAGATAGCCCAGGTCCAGGCGGAGATACGGACGGCCAAGGAAATTGAGAGCCGGGGAAGGGTGGTGATGCCGGTGATGATAGGGCTCTTCAATCCCCAGCCGGGCAGCGCGGAGGAGGGCAAGAAAAGCCGTCCCGCCCTCTTTTCCGCCAAGGGGCAGGCCAAGCCGGAATACTGGTGGGGCATGGTCTCCATACCCAAAGGGGCCATGAACGATCTGGTGATCACGGTGAGCGACCCGCGGACCGTCCGGGTCTTCGGGTATAACACGAAATCCGGACGCCTCGTCGATTCCAAGAAAATCGTGGATATGGTGAACCGCGGATACCGGGTGGGTAACTCCTGGCCCGTTCTGAACGCGGGAAGCCAGCTCGTCTCCGACAAGTACTTCTTCGAGATACAGCCCGGGAAAACCCCCGAGTACTCGGGAGAGGTCGTCGTCTACAGCTCATTCATAACGAGGATGCGGTAATGAAGAACAGGAAACGCACGATCCTTATTGCGGCCGCAGCCGCCGTCCTGGTTGCGGGCGGGGCGGTCCTTGCCTTTCTCTGGAAGGCGGAGCCGAAGGGCATCACGGTGGCCGTCTCCAATCTGCCCGACTCGCTCAATCCCATCCTGGCGCAGAACACCTCGGGCCTGAACGCGGATGAACTGTTGTTCGACGGGCTTGTGAATTTCGAGGTCGACCCCGAGACCCGGCGGCTCTACACCGAGTTCGCCCTGGCGGAGAGCATAGAACAGGACCCCGAAACCAAGAAGACGTACATCGTCTCCCTGCGGGACGCGCACTGGCACGACGGGACGAGGCTCTCCGCGGCGGACGTGGAGTATTCCTTCAACGCCTACGTCCTTCCGGAGAACGAGTCCCCCAGGCGGGACTATCTTTTGTCGTTCATCGAGAGCGTGAAGGCCGTGGACGACAGGAC
>CAYTYG010000285.1:0-4441 GCA_964441515.1 uncultured Treponema sp. | reverse complement strand
GGATGCACGGGGTCGACCGTCCCGTCTGGGATCGTTACACCTCCAAGACCGCTTCCTGGCGCTACGACGTGGTGGAAGCCGGCTTTAAATACAATCTTCCGGACCTGCTCGCGGCCATAGGCCGCGAGCAGCTCAAGAAGGCCGACCGCTTCCTTTCCGAGCGGAAGGCGATAGCGAAGATATACCAAGAAGCCTTCGCCTCCCTTTCCTTCGTCTCCCCGCCGCCCGACGGCACGGGAAACGCCTGGCACCTCTATCCCCTTCGCCTTGTGCCGGGAAGCCTTCGTACAGACCGGGACGCATTCGCGGATCGTCTTCAGGAGGGCGGCATAGGCATATCCGTTCATTTTATCCCGCTCCATATCATGCCGTACTGGGTGAAACGGTACGGTCTCGAGCCGGGGGATTTTCCCGAGGCCCTCGATTCCTTCCGCCGGACCGTCTCCCTTCCCATATGGCACGGCATGGGCACGGAGGCTGCGGGCAGAGTGGCATCCGCGGTGACGGAATTGGGCAGTTCCCTGCTGTCGTAGGCTGCGGAAATGGCCAAGGAACGCGACAATCCCCGCATCTCCGCCCGCCCCCTTTCGGACCTCCGCGAGGACTCCATGATCCATGTTGTCACGGTCCGTTCCGAGGCGGCCCGCGGACGCGTCCTGAGCGTCGACGTACCGCATCTGCCCAGGGGATACCGGGCCATTCAAGCCTCCGATATACCGGGGATAAACGCACTGCCGATCTTCGGATCGGACGTCCCCATCCTGGCGGGGGAACGGGTGTCCTACATCGGGGAGCCCGTACTGCTTTTGGCGGGTCCAAGCCTCTCGATCCTGGAGAATCTCCGTTCGGCCGTCCGAATCGAGATCGAGGTGGAGGAACCCTTTCTGTCCTTTGAAAAGTTTTCGTCCGACCAGATCCTGGCCAAACGGGTCGCCCTTTCCGGAGACCCCGAGCTGGCTTTTTCCGTGGCCGAGATCATACTGGAGGGTCGGTATACTACGGATTCCCAGGAGCATTGGTATCCCGAACCCCAGGGCGCCTACGCGTCCTTCGACTACGACAAGCTGGTGATACGCTGCGCCACCCAGTGGCCCTTCCATGTGCGTTCCTGCGCAAGCGGCGCCCTTGGTGTGAAGCCCGGAGAGATCATCGTCCGACCCACGCCATTGGGCGTTCATATGGATGGGCGCCTTTGGTATCCCTCCCTTCTAGCAGCCCACGCGGCCCTAGCCTCTTTCCTCTGCCATAAGCCCGCCCGGCTCCTTCTTTCCCGGGAAGAGGATTTCCGGTTCACCCCCAAGAAGGCTCGTACGACCTTCTCCCTCCGGGCCGCCCTGGATCCCACGGGGGGAGTATCCGCCCTGGACGCCCAGATCGTCGTCAACATAGGCGCCTACGGCCCCCTGGCCCAGGACATACTGGAACAGACCTGTCTGCACGCGGCGGGGAGCCTGTCCGTCCCCAACATGAGGATCGAAGGCTACGCGGTCAGGACCAACACGCTCCCCCTCGGGGCCTTCGCGGGGCTTGGGGCCGCGTCCGCGTTCTTTGCGGCCGAAAGCCTTGCGAACCTTATATCCGGGAAACGCGGCGAAGACCCCCTGGAATGGAGGTCCCGAAACGTTCTCAAAAAAGGCTCTCCCATCATCACGGGGGAAGTTCTCAAGGCGAAAACGTCCTTCGAGGAAATATCCCGGCGCCTGAAGGCCTCCAGCGATTTTTCCCGCAAGCATGGAAGCTACGAACTTGTCCGGAAGCGCAGATCCTCCTCCCGCTCCGAGGAGTCCCCCCGGGGAATCGGCGTCGCGTTCGGCTATCAGGGCAACGGCTCGGTCTTCTCTTCCCTGGCGCCCGAGGCGTTCAAGGTCGACGTCGTCCTCCTGAAGGATCTTTCCCTCGAGATTTTCACGAGCGCCATCATAGGCAACGAGGGGATACAGACGATCTGGAAACAGACCGCGGCCGGAATCCTGGGAATTCCGGAAAAGAAAATAGCCTTCGTGGATAATACGACCGCCACCGTACCGGATTCCGGCCCGTCCGTACTCTCCCGCAATATCGCGATCGTCAACCGCCTGATAGAAAGGTGCTGCGTAGGCATACGCAGCCGGAGGTTCCGATCCCCCCTTCCCATCTCTTCCCGTTCCGTCCATCGCTCCCGAAGTCCCCTGGTCTGGAAAGACGGCTACGTCCGCGGATATCCCTTCGAATCCCTCTCCTGCTGCGGCGCCGTCGTGGAAGTTGAGCTTAATCCATGGAGCATGGAACCCCGGATTCTGGATGTCTGCCTATGCGTGGACGGCGGGAAAATCGCATCCGAACGGTTCGCTCGCCGGTCTCTCGCCGCATCCGTCATCGCGGCGCTGGGTCATTGCATGCGCGAAAGACTGGAGATCCTGGAAGGGGCGGTACCTCGCTCCGCCTTTCGGGACTATACCTTTCTTTCCCTTTCGGAAGCACCTCCCATCCGGATCGATTTTGTTCCCTGGGTTGAGAAGGACCCTATCCTGGGCATAGGGGATCTTGCCTTTTCCTGTGTTCCGGCGGCTTTCGCCGGCGCCGTCGCGCAGGCATCCGACCTGCCCGTGAACCACATCCCCCTCGTGGGCGAAGAAATTCTGCGGGAGATGGAAGCGTCATGAAACTTGATTTCATCCTGAACGGCGAGGATGTCGTCTGCGAGGCCGAGGCGGAAGACCGGCTTTCCGACCTTCTGCGGGAGAGGTTCTTTCTCCTTGGAGTTCGGAGCGATTGCCGCATCGGGAACTGCGGCCTTTGCCTTGTCATCTTCAACGGCCGCACCCTTCCTTCCTGCCTCGTTCCCGCTTTCCGGGTCCGCGGGGCGGAGGTTGTGACGATAGAAGGCTTTTCCCAGACCGACGAGTACCAGGACATCCGCGAAGGATTCCAGAAGGCCGGCGCCGAGCCCTGCGAGTTCTGCCGCGGAGCCGTATTCCTAGCGACCTCGTCGCTCCTGGAGGAACGGTCCCGCCCGAGCCCCCGGGAGATTCTGGATCAACTCTCCGCGATTACCTGCCGCTGTCATGATCCGTCCGCCCTGATCAAGGGCGTACAAACCGCGGCGGAGCTGCGCGCCCGAAGGATGTATTCCCGTGCCGGTAAATGAAGTCCTGGTTCCCTTTACCATGGGGGACGCCCTGTCCAACCTCAAGCGCCATCCGGACGCCGTCCTTGTCGCGGGCGGCACAACTTTCTTCGGCGACGAATCCTTTCCCCCGCTCCCCGACCGGTCGACCATCCTCTCTCTGCACGGCATCCGGGACCTCAGCGCCATTTCCCGCACGGACCGCTACGTCGAGGTCGGCGCCATGACTCCCCTTTCGGACCTGCTCTCCCTTAAGGAGGGATTTATACCGGAAGCCCTCCGGAAGACCCTAAAGGGCATCGGAAACTTCGCCGTACGGAATCTTGCGACGATAGGAGGCAATCTCCTGGCCGGCGGGGGCTTCGGGGACAGCTTCCCGGTGCTGGCTTCCATGGACGCGCTGGCGGAATTCCGCCAAGCAACTTCCTCTCGATGGATGAACCTTAATCGGCTAATAAGCGAGGAGGGCGCCATACAAATCCCATCGGGAGAGCTTCTCACACGAATGCGGATTCCCCTGACGGAATGGAATATCAACGTCGTCCAGAAATTCGGCAGCCGAAGACGCGGCTCCGACGGCGGTGCCCTGTTTGTATTCCTTGCCAGAACGGATAAACGGGTCCTCTCCGATTTCCGTACTTTCTTCTTGTGCGATCGCGCCCTCCGGAACAGGCCCGCGGAGACCGCCCTCGCGGGCAGGAAGCTTCCTCTTTCATCCCGCGACATCGAGCTTACCCTGAACGCTTACGCGTCCTCCTGCCGCCTTGCGGAGCTTCCGGAACCCCAATCCTCCCGCTTCCTGTCCCTGGTCCGCAAGTCGCTCACGGTGCTGAACGAAGGGACCGCCGTATGACAGCTCCCGGTTGTCTCTACCTCATCCCCTCGCCCATAGGAGAGCAGGATCCTCTTCGCGTGCTTTCCCCGGAATCGGTTGACACCATCCGGAGCCTACGGTATTTCGTGGTGGAATCCGAACGCACGGCCGGCAGGTTTCTATCGAGAGTCCTCTCTCGGGATTCCCTGGAAGCGTCCTCCTTCTCCGTGCTGGACGAGCACACCCTCCCGGAGGACGTGCCCCGCCTCCTGGACCGTGTGCTGGACGGGGAGGATGCCGGGCTTATCTCCGAGGCCGGTTGTCCCTGCGTAGCGGACCCCGGGGCCGACCTGGTGGCGGAAGCCCACCGGAGAGGCGTCCGGGTCGCGCCCCTGGCCGGTCCCTCCTCCCTGCTCCTGGCCCTTATGTCCTCCGGATTCAACGGCCAGAAATTCCTCTTCCTCGGCTACATCCCTTCCCGCGGCGACCTGCGCGGCGCCGCCCTTAAAAACATCGAGCGG
>CAYTYG010000284.1:3763-4468 GCA_964441515.1 uncultured Treponema sp. | reverse complement strand
CCTCCGGCTCTTCGGCATGAACGGACTCATCCTGGGCCCCATGATGCTGATGCTCTTCTTTACCGGCGTGGAGCTCTTCGAGCAGGCCTACGGCGGCCGCAAGCCCTCCGGCCGGGGCGGGCGCAAGTCCGGGGAGGACGTGGGGCCCGAACTCGACTTCGAATCCCCGGACGCGCCCCCGCCCCGGAAGCCCGGACCGCAGGCCCCGGAGGAGTAGCAGGGTGCTGGCAACCTGCCTACGCAGTTTGTCGGCAGCCTGTTAGGCCCCGTTTCCCCGAGGCGCTCAGCGCTCCAGGGCGGCCAGGTAGGAATCGTCTATGGGCTTTCCCCCTGCCGTGTAGCCCAGGCGGCGGTCCGGGCGGTTGGCCCCGTGGAAATCGCTTCCCGCGGTGACCCGGAAGCCCAGGTCCCGGGCCATCCGCTCCAGCCTCTCGCAGTGGCCGACCCGCGCGGTCGGATGCCAGGCCTCGACGGCCGTGAGGCCCATCTCCTTCCACTCCAAGAACAGGCTTCCCAGGCGCGTCCAGGACACGAAGAGGGACAAGGGATGGGCCACGACGGGCAGCCCCCCCGCGTCCCGGATGATCCTCAGGGCGTCCTTGAGCTCCAGGCATTCCTTGGAAACGTAGAAAGGCCGGCCCTTGGCGAGGTACCGGTCGAAGGCCTCCTGCTTGTTCCGTACGGCCTTGCGGGCCGTCAGGTAGT
>CAYTYG010000284.1:0-3753 GCA_964441515.1 uncultured Treponema sp. | reverse complement strand
GCCTATCATCCCGCCCGGGACGGCCCGCTTGAGCTCGCCGTAGTCCGCGTCGATGCCGGCCTCGATCATCCGTTCGAAGATCTTCTCGTTCCGTTCGTCCCGGGAACGGGCCAGACGTTCCGCGGCTTCCCGAATCTCCCCGTCCGTGTTCCGGAGGTCCAGCCCCAGGAGATGGAATTCCCCGGGGGAGAAGGCGATCTCGATCTCCACGCCCGGGATGAACCGGATCTTCCTGCGTCGGGCCTCCGCCGCGGCCTCCTCCAGCCCGTCCAGGCAGTCGTGGTCCGTCAGGGCCAGGGCGGCAAGCTTCCGGTCCGCGGCCAGATCCACCAGGGAGGCGGGATCGTACGTTCCGTCCGAGGCGCTGGAATGGGTATGGAGATCGATCACGCCGGGATCTCCCCGGAGGAACCGAAGATCCGGATCGGGACGCCGGCCAACCGTCCGGACACGATCTCGGCCGCCCGCCGCAGAAAGCCGTCGGAGAGGGGCGCGGTCCTTCCCCCCGGGGAGGGCCGGGCCTGGGTGTACAGGTGTATCTCGAGGAAACGCGCGCCCCGGTCCGCCAGGGACTCCAGGAGACGGGCGTAGTCCCCCTGGTCCACGTCGGAGGGCCCCTCGCCGTCCAGGGAGCAGAGCATCGTCTGGATGACCACCGGGTGGGCGCGGGAAAAGGAGAGCACGCCCGAGACGACCTCGTCGAAGGGCAGTCGGCTTCCGCTCATGAGTCCGAACCGGGCCGCGCTTCCCCCGTCCAGCTTGGCCCAGAGGCGAAGGCCCGCCTCGTCGACGTACCGGCCCAGGACGGCCGCGGTCGCGGCTTTCCCGAGGGTCGTGGAATTCGTGATGACCACGAGATCCGCGTCCGGAACGTACCGGTCCCTCGCCCTCCGTACGCCGGCAAGCGCCTCCTCCAGGAACGGCGAGAGGGTGGGCTCCCCGCTCCCTGAGAGGGTAAGGTCCCGGAGGGGCAGCTCGGGAGGGAAGGACGGGTATCCGGACCGGAAGAATTCCTCCAGCTCGAGGTCCAGCGCCTCCGGTCGGAATACCGTTTCCCAGGAAAAGGGAAAAACCTCGCAGTAGGGACAGTCGAAGTTGCAGGTCATTCGGTCCGGGAACAGGTCCACGCCCAGGGAGAGCCCCCCGGAGCGCCGGGAGACCACGGGGTAGATCAGCTCCAGAGAACGGGTCATGGACCGATGGTACCGCCTTGGGGCGAGGCTGGGCAAGACGCCGGCGCGCCCCAAAGGGATGTCGAACAAGACGGCCCCGCGGAAGGTCTTTCGCGGGACGGGGTTCCCGGACCGGAGGCCCTCGGCGCGGACTCCGAACCGCCCGGATCTTCACAGATAGCCCTCCAGGCCCCGTGCCTCCAGCTCGCCGTAGGAAGGGACTCCCTCGTACAGGACGGGCCCGTCCCGCGCTTCGGCGTTGAAGCTCCTCACAAGGGCGGCCAGGACTTCCAGGTGCACGGCCACCCTCCTCCACAGGGGGTGCTCCGGGTGCCGAAGCTGGTCCGGCGCGGGGCCGTCCCGGAGTCCCAGCGCCGGGTTCGCCGTCTCCACGAGAAAGGCCAGCGCCCCCGTCCGGTCCCCCCATTCCCGGTGAGAAAGGCCTCGGAAGTCCTCGGGGGACCGTTCGGGTATCAGGTCGAAACCCCGGTCCTCCAGGTCGAATACCGCGGAGACGGCGACTCCCAGGTTTTTGGGATTTGCCACGACGACCCAGGCCGTTGGGGACTCCGGCGGGGCCTCGTGCATGTCCACCGCGATGTCGACGCCCTCGGTTATAAGGAGCTCCATGACCGCCGCGGCGATGCGATGGGCCAAAGGGCCGTCCGGCGCCCCCGGGTAGGCCCGGTTGATATCCCTATCATACTCCCCGGGAGGCACGTCCCCGTAGGGCGGCAAGGACCGGTCCGGGCCGCTCCGCCCGGGGGGCACGAGCCTCGCTCCGATGCGGATGTACCGGGTTCCCGAGGCCGCCTCCACCCGTATACGGGACGCCCGGGGGTTCCCGGGGTCCGCGTCGGACAACCCGGGGCCGTTGAGGCAGGGAAGGACGATCAGCCGGCCCCG
The DNA here is from genome assembly GCA_964441515.1 of uncultured Treponema sp. Taxonomy (GTDB): domain Bacteria; phylum Spirochaetota; class Spirochaetia; order Treponematales; family UBA12059; genus JAAYUR01. The sequence continues at coordinate 1,675 of CAYTYG010000284.1, read as the reverse complement.
GGTCGGCCGGGCCCGCTCCACAAGGAGCGCGGCGGCCACGGAACCCGCGATCTCGTCCGCGTGGGTGCCCCCCACCGCCAGAAGGGTGGATCCGGAGATCCCCGAATCCAGAATGTAGACCGGGACGTCCCCCGGGGTTCCCGCGAGGCCGGCCCCGTATCGGGAAAGGCGCAGCTCCTCGGTTCCCGGCCCCGGGCGTATCCCCGGCTCCAGGACGGAGAGCACGCGGTCCGCCCCTGCGTCCCGGAAAGCCGCCCGGTTCCCCGCGCCCGCGCAGGAGGAGGCCAGGGCGAGCGCCGCCAGGGGCAGGAACCGCAGCCGCAGGAGGGCGAAAATGCAGGCCGACCCTTTCCAGCTAAAGACGCTGCGTCTTTCTTTCCCTACTCCCGACACTTCGGGTTCCGGGGCCTTTAGGGCGGGGGAAAGCATTTTCGTATGCATCGCGATACTCCTTTGGCGGAACCATCCTCAGGAAGGAGCCCTAGAACTATACACTTGCAAGACCCTTCGGGGGCGGAGGAACGCAAAAAAACGAAAATCCGCAGGGCACGTTGACAAAACGGCGCGAATGCGTTTCTATAGGGAGCATGAGGTTCTTCGGAACGGAAAGCCGCCATCTCCATCATCATCACCACATGTCGCGGTCGCGGCACGGCGGGCGGTAGGGGCGTTTCCGAGGGGAAAACCGAACCGAACGATGTGGCGCCGACCGCGAGGTCGGCGCTTTTCATTGAGGGGCGTCGACCGTACCGGGCCGGCGCCCTCGTTATTTTACGGGGCGGGCCGGGCGGGCCCGCCCCGCTCGTGTCCGCGCGAAAGGACGCTTTCTCATGGACGAATCGGCCGTACTGAAGATCGCCCTTCCCAAGGGGCGCATGCAGGAGGGGGTCTTCCAGCTCCTCGCGGACGCGGGGCTTCCGATCAAAGGGGACGAGCGCGACTACCGCCCCCGCCTTCCCTCGAAGGAGCTGGACGCCAAGATATTGAAGCCCCGGAACATCCTGGAGATGCTCCACGCAGGGACCCGGGACCTGGGCTTCGCGGGTTCGGACTGGGTGGAGGAGCTAGGGGTGGAGCTCGTGGACCTTTTGGACACGGCCTTGGACCCGGTTCGCCTGGTGGCCGCGGCCCCCGCCGCCATCCTGGAGAACGGCCGCCTTCCCCGGCGGCCCCTGGTCGTGGCCAGCGAGTACGAGAACATCGCCCGCAAGTGGATGGCCGGCCGGGAGCTGGACGCCACCTTCGTGCGGTCCTACGGGGCGACCGAGGTGTTCCCCCCGGACTCCACCCTCCGGGCGAACGGCCTGGAGATCGTGGACGAGCTCCTCCGGAGCACGACGCGGCTCTACGCCAACCCGAAATCCCTCGAGGATCCCGGGAAGCGGGAGGCCATCGAGGGAATCGTCCTCCTTCTGCAGAGCGTCCTAACGGCGCGCAGCCGGGTCATGCTGGAGCTCAACGTGGACTCCTCCAAGCTGGACGCGGTGATAGCCATCCTGCCCTGCATGCGGGAGCCCACGATAGCCCCCCTCCGGGGCGGGGACGGCTACGCGGTGAAGGTGGCCGCCCCACGGGATTCCCTCGCCAAGCTCATACCGGCGATCAAGAAGCGCGGCGGTACGGACATCATCGTCACCCAGCCCATGAGGATAGTCCCGTGAACGGGCCCGGGAAC
>CAYTYG010000283.1:0-4470 GCA_964441515.1 uncultured Treponema sp. | reverse complement strand
GAAATGGACACTCGGGCGGACGGGGTTTCCGCCCCGAAATTTCCACGCAAAAAAGCACCCGGTCTTGCCCGATCGGGTGCTTTTATTTTTAGGAAGCGAGGATCAGAACATCGGGACCACGGAGATGCCGTAGGTCTCGTTGATGAAGGCGCGGATCTTCTCGCTTTGCAGGGCGCTGATCAGGGCGACGACGCGCGGGTCGTCCTCGTTGCCCGGGAGGACGGCGATGATGTTCGCGTAGGTCTGGGCGGCGGCGGAATCCTTATCCTCCGTGGTCAGGACGGTGCCGTCGATCATGGTCTTCACCTGCACGAGATTGGGCTTCCAAACCCGGTTGGTCCTGTTCTTGGCGTGGGACACGTTGTGTCCGAACGCCGTGCCTTTTCCGCAGATATCGCAACGTCTAGCCATATCGGTTCTTCTCCGGTAGTACGAATGAGTGTGGGAATTATACCGGTACGCGGGGAACGTGTAAAGTAGCATTGACGAGGGAAATTACGGACGGACGGAACCCGGCCCGCGAGCCCTCACCTCCCCGCCTGCATCATCCGCGCCATGGCCTGGGCCTCCCGGCCCCGGCCCCGGCTCATCTTCTTCATCAGGGTGCGGGTCTTCTCGAATTTCTTGAGAAGCCGCGCCACCTCCGCCACGGAGGTCCCCGAGCCTCGGGCTATCCGGGACCTCCGGGAAGGCCCGATGATCAGATAATTCTGCCTCTCCTTGCGGGTCATGGAGGTCAGGATGGCCTCCTCCCGCCGAACTTCGCCCTCGTCGATCTGGTCCTCGGAGATCTGGCCGGCCGCGCCGGGTATCATGTCCAGAACCCCCTTCAGGGAGCCCATCTTCTTCATCCTGCGCAGCTGGTCCAGGTAGTCCTCCAGGGTCAGGCCCTCCTCGGACATCTTTCGCTGTAGCTCCAGGGCCTCCTCCCGGTCGAAGGACTCCTGGGCCTTCTCCACCAGGGAGACGATGTCGCCCATGCCCAGGATGCGCCCGGCGATGCGGTCCGGGTAGAAGGGCTCCAGGCCGTCGGGCTTCTCGCTGGTACCGATGAACTTGACGGCCTTGCCGGTGACGCTCTTCAGGGACAGGGCCGCCCCGCCCCGGGCGTCGGAATCGAACTTGGACAGGATGACCCCGGAGACGCCCACCTTCTCGTCGAAGACCTTGGCTATGTCCACGGCGGCCTGCCCGGTCATGGCGTCCGCCACCAGCAGGGCCTCGTCGGGCTTCACGGCGTCCCGCACGCGGACCAGCTGGTCCATCATCGCCTCGTCGATCTCCAGGCGGCCCGTGGTGTCCACGATGAGGGTGTCGAAGAGCCCTTTCCGGGCGCGGTCCAGGGCGGCCCGGGCCACCTTGACGGGATCCTTGGCCCCCTCTTCCTTGTACACCTCCACCCCGACTTGGGAGCCCAGGACGGACAGCTGCTCCACCGCCGCGGGGCGCACCAGGTCGCAGGCGGCCATCAGGACCTTGCGGCCCCTGCCCTTGAGGTGGTGGGCGAGCTTGGCGGCGGTGGTCGTCTTTCCGGAGCCCTGGAGGCCCAGGAGCAGGATTACGGAGACCACGTCGGGGCCCCGCAGGGCCAAGTCCTGGCGGGCGTCGCCCAGGAGGGCCGTCATCTTGTCGTGGACTATCTTCACGAACTGCTGGCCCGGGGAGACGGAGCGGAGGACCTTTTCCCCCTTGGCTTCCTCGATCGTGGAGTTGACGAAGCGGCGCACGACCCGGAGATTGACGTCCGCCTCCAGGAGGGCGAGCTTGATCTGCTCGACCGCCTCGTCTATGTTCTTTTCGCTGATGGACGCCTTTCCGCTTATGGTGCGGATGACGTCGCCGAATTTCTGGGTCAGCCTTTCGAGCATGCGATGAGCCTCACGGGACCGGGTATGCGCCGGAATCTCGCGCGGGATGGCGCGGCGGAAAGATTATGTCCCGACCCGTCCCGCCGCGTCTAGCGGGCGTCCTGGGCGCCGAAGCGAGGACGCCGGACGGCTTTACTAGAGGGAGCCTTTCAGGCCTACGGCGTCCGCCGTCTCCCTCAGGGCCAGTATAGTCTCCTGTATCAGCTCCTCCAGGGGGACGCCGAGCAGCTCCGCCCCCTTCTCGATCACCGAACGGTTCACCCCGGCCGCGAAGGCCGCGGAGCCCCATTTCTTCTTCACGCTCTTCACCTCCAGGTCCAGGACGCTCTTGGAGGGCCGGACGTAGACGCAGGCCGCGATGAAGCCCGTCAGCTCATCCACGGCGTACAGTACCTTTTCCATCACGTGCTTCGGCTCCACGTCGGTGCAGATCCCCCAGCCGTGGCTCTCCACGGCCCGGATGAACCCCTCGGGAAGGCCGGCGCCGGAAAGGATGGGTCGGGCGTGCTTGAGGTGCTCCTTCGGCCACTTCTCGTAGTCGATGTCGTGCAGAAGGCCCACGAGCCCCCAGTACTCCGGGTCCTCCTTGTAGCGGGCCGCGAACCTTCGCAGGGCGGCCTCCACGGAGAGGGCGTGGCGGAAAAGGGACTCGTCCTGGTTGTGCGCCCGCCAGAGGCGGACGGCTTCCTCACGGTTGATCATGGCTTCCTCCGCCAAGGAGTGTACGACGGAGGCGGAAACACCGCAAGCTCCGGCCGCGGCGCGAAGGCGAAGCCCCGGACCGGGTTGCCGCGGGGCTTGACGGTGCCGGGAAAATCGATAAAATGGGGGCTCTTCCTAAAACGGAGCATTCATCCGGCCTCCCGGCGACGGCAGCCGCTCAGGCCGGCGTGTTACGTATCGAAATTCGGCGGGCCTTCCGGTCCGTCAGTTAAAACCAGGAGCAAAGCCCCATGCTTTCCCCGATACTGGATTCCCGCTTCCGTGTCCTGGCCGCCGTTGCCGCGGCCCTGACGGCGGCGGCGCTCACGATCTTCGTCTCCTCCTGCAGGACCGGGTCCGGGAAAACCGCGGCCTATATCCCCGAGGACTTCCGCAAATTCTCCTCCTACGAGGAATCCGAATACGTCCACGCATTCCGAAGCCAGATCCGCAGGGACCCGGTGGCGGAGCGGTACGTCGATCCGCTTTACACGGAAGCCGTCCTATCGTTCTTCGAGAACATCACGAAATCCCGCCCTATCGCCGAGGCCATCCTTGAAAACTCGGTGGAGCACGACGTACCGGCCACCCTGGCTTTCGCGTTGGCCTACGAGGAGAGCCAGTTCCAGCCCCGCGCCTTCAACCGGAACGCGGAGAGCGTGGACCGGGGGCTCTTCCAGCTAAATTCCAAGTCCTTTCCGAACCTGACCGTCGAGGAATTCTACGACCCTGTCGTGAACGCGGGCAAGGGCATCGCCCACCTGGCCTACTGCCTCGGGGAGGGGGGAAACGAAGTGGCGGCGCTGGCCATCTACAACGCGGGGCTGGGGAGGGTCTCCAAGGGCGGAACCCCCCGGAAAACCCTGGACTACATCGCCCGCATCACGGGCTACGCGTCCAACCTGGAGGCCCTCTTCGAGGCCCAGGTCGTCGCGCGATCCTTCGCTTCCGCCCGGGACTTCCAGCGAAAAGGCGCCCGGGCGGACTAGCGGTACCGGCCGTATCGGCTCCCAGAGGACGGCCGGGACTTCAGGGGCGGCGGGCTATCCAGTCCTCGGAGGCGTACTTCTCCCGGGCTATCCGGGCTCCCTCCTCGACTTCCCCGGGGGAGGGCTCCGCTTTCTTCAAATCCAGGTCCAGCGCGGCCGCGAAGCCCCGGGTAAAGACCTCGACAGCCTCCGGATAGGGCACCGACCGGCCCAGCAGGGAGCGGAGCCCGGCTACCCTCTCCTTTACATCCTGTATCAGCTTGCCCTTCAGCTTCTCCGAGGGAACCCGGAGCAGGGAGAACATCCAATCCACGTCGACGTCCAGGAGTATGGTTCCGTGCTGGAGCACGCACCCCCCCCTGCGGGTCTGGGCGTTCCCGGAGACCTTCCTGCCTCCCACGAGGACGTCGTTCAGGGGGGCGAACTCGGCCTCCAGGCCCAGGAACTCCAGGCCCCGGACGATCCCGGAACAGAGGACGCGATAGAAGGCGCGGATGTCCGGATCGAACAGGGGATGGCTCTCGGGGAGGACGATGCTGTAGGTCAGCTCCTGGTCGTGGAAGACCGCCCCGCCCCCGGTGACCCGGCGGGTAACGTCCACGCCCGTACGTTCGCAGGCTACGCGGTCCACCTCGTCTTCCAGGCCCTGGAAGTAACCCAGGGTCACGGCGGGCGGGCTCCATCCGTACAAGCGGAGGGTGGGCTCCTGCCGCCCCTCCGCCACGGCATGGAGGATGGACTCGTCCAGACCCATGTTGAACGCGGCCGGGGCCGTCCCCGTGTCAAGAAACCGGAATGTCATGATACGCCTCTTCGAACGCGGCGGCCGCGTCCTCCGCGGTCAGGCCGTAAAGTTCTACCTTTTCCCGGGCGAGAGCCTCCCGGAAAGCCGCCCCGAAACCGGACACGGG
>CAYTYG010000282.1:0-4472 GCA_964441515.1 uncultured Treponema sp. | reverse complement strand
CGCCGGGCCCGACGTCACCGAGGAAGAGGTCAAGATCCTGATCTCCCAGGGCATCGAGGCGGGGATCTTCGACCTCCGGGAAAAGAGCATGTTCGAGGGGGTCCTCTACCTCGGGGACCGCCGCGTCACGACCTTCATGACTCCCCGCACGGAGATCATCTACATCGATCGGAACGACGACCCGGACGCCCAGTTCGCCGCCCTCCTCGAGGCTTCCGAGCTGGATTACATCCCCCTGGTGGACGCCTCGGTAGACAACGTCGCGGGCATGATCCGGGTCCGGGCTGCCCTAGCCGACCACGCGAGGGGCCGCTTCTCGGGGTTGGAGCGCTACATGGAGCCCCCGATGTTCGTTCCGGAGTCCATGCGGGCCCTGGACCTGTTCACGCGCTTCCGGCGGGAGGGGGGCAAGATCGCCATCATAGTGGACGAGTACGGCGGCGTGGCGGGGCTCGTCGCCATGGCCGACTTGGCCGACGCCATCCTGCGGGCCCTCGCCTCCGAGGGGGACCGGGGGCAGTCCGACGTAACGCGCCGGGAGGACGGCAGCTTCCTGGTCGACGCGGGCCTTTCGATCGACGAACTCTGCACCCTTTTCAAGCTGCCCCGGGGGGAGGTCGACGACGGCATCGAGACCGTGGCCGGACTCATCCTCGATCGGCTGGGGAGGATTCCCGAGACGGCGGAGGTCCTTGCCTGGGGGAACTGGCGCTTCGAGATAGTCGACATGGACGGAAACCGCATTGACAAGGTCCTGCTCACCTGGAGCCCCGAGGCGCGGCGGGAGGAGGCGTCCGGGGCGGATCGGCGCGAGAAGACCTCCTGAGATAGGCGGTCTTAGCCGGCCGGCCGCGGATTGAGCCTCGGACCGCGCCCCTTGCCTTGACATGCGGTGCCGGCGTGGTAATATAAATGGAAACACGAGAAATTTATCCATATTCCGGGGAGGATGCGGACGGGGACCGGGTCCCCGATCCCGGATTCTTCCCGATTAATTTCGGATCCAGATGCCGAGTAGCCATACGGAGCCTTAAGGAGGTTTACATGCTCATTCTCTTGGCGGACGCCTTTCTCCCGGATCTTCCCAAGCGCCTTGCGGCCTTCGGGGAGGTCTCCCAGGACATGGGAAGGCTGGGGGATGCGGAGGTCCTGATCGTCCGGTCCAAGACCAAGGTCGGCAAGGACGTAATCGACCGGGCGCCCAAGCTGAGGTTCGTCATCCGGGGCGGGGTCGGCGTGGACACCATCGACGTCCCCTACGCGGAGTCCCGGAACATCAAGGTCACGAACACCCCGGAAGCCTCCAGCGTGGCGGTGGCGGAGCTGGCCTTCGCCATGATGCTGGCCCTCGCTAGCCGAGTCTGCGAGGCGGACTCCTCCATGAAGCAGGGCAAGTGGCTCAAGAAGGATCTGGAGCGCACGGAGCTGCTCGGGAAGACCCTGGGGCTCCTGGGCATCGGGCGCATAGCCCGGGAGGTGGCCCTGCGGGCCAAGGCCTTCGGGATGGACGTCGTCGCCTTCGACAAGTTCGTGCCGAAGAGCGACGCCGCCAAAATGGTGAGCCTGGAGGAGCTCTTCGCCCGGTCGGACTACATCTCCCTCCACGTCCCGCTAACGGACGAGACCAAGGGCATGATCGACGCCAAGACCATCGCGAAGATGAAGAAGGGCGCGAGGCTCGTCAACACCTGCCGCGGCCAGGTGGTCTCCGAGAAGGACATCGCGGCCGCCCTGGCGGACGGCTCCCTGGGCGGGTACGCCGCCGACGTCTACTACGAAGAGCCCCCCGCCGGGTCCCCGCTCCTCTCGGCGCCGCGCGTCGTCCTGAGCCCGCATATCGGGGGCTCCACGGAGGAGAACCTGGCCCGCCTGGGCGACTGCATCGTGGACCGCCTCAAGGAATACTCGAAGAAGTGACGGATTCCGCGCGGGCCGCCGGGCGGTCCGCGACGGCCGAAAAAGGAGACATCGGATGAAGCGCGTGATCAATTTCAACGCCGGGCCCGCGGCCATTCCCCTGGAAGTCCTGGAGAAGGCCCGGGACGAGATGCTGGACTGGCGGGGGACGGGCATGTCCGTCATGGAGGTTTCCCACCGGTCCAAGGAATACGACGAGTTGCATAATTCGGCGGCCGCCCTTTTCCGGGAAGTGGCCGGCATGGGCCCCGAGTGGAAGATTCTCTTCTGCACGGGAGGCGCCAGCACCCAGTTCGCCATGGTGCCCATGAACCTACTTTCCGCCGGGAAAAGCGCGGACTATATCGTCACGGGGCACTGGGGCAAGGCCGCCGTCAAGGAAGCCAAGCGGTTCGGGAGCGTCAACGTGACCACTACCGAGGAGTCGGACGGAACCTTCAAACGGATTCCCGCCCAGTCCGAACTCAAGCTGGACGGAAACGCGGCCTATGTCCACATGACCAGCAACAACACGATCTTCGGGTCCCAGTGGCAGTACTGGCCCGAGGCCGGGAAGGCTCCCCTGGTTTGCGACATGTCCAGCGACATCTTCAGCCGCCCCTTTCCCGCGGACAAGTTCTCCATGATCTACGCGGGGGCCCAGAAGAACCTCGGGCCTTCGGGCGTGACCGTCGTTGCCGTCCGGGAGGAACTCCTGGCCAAGTGCGGCACGGACCTTCCGACGATGCTCTCCTACAAGGTCTACGCGGACAACAACTCCCTGTACAACACACCTCCCTGCTGGACCATCTACCTCCTAGACCTGACCCTCCAGTGGATCAAGAAGACGGGCGGCCTTGCCGCCGTGGGCGGAATCAACGAGGAGAAGGCCAAGACCCTCTACGACGCCATCGACGGCTCCGGGGGCTTCTTTACCTGCCCCGTTGCCAAGGACTCGAGATCCCGCATGAACGTCGTGTTCCGGCTTCCCAAGGAGGACCTGGAGGAGAAGTTCGTGAAGGAGGCCAAGGCCGCGGGCATCATAGGCGTAAAGGGGCACCGCTCCGTGGGCGGCATCCGCTTCTCGATCTACAACGCCAGCTCCCTGGCGAACGTCCAGGATGCCGTTTCCTTCATGAAGGACTTTCAGAAGAGGAACGGCTAGAGGGGCCCGTAGGATTCGAGTGAAAGGGGAGGGGCCGCGGCGCGCCGCGGCCCCTTTTTTTAGTTAAGGATGCGCCCCCGCAGGGCGTCTATCCGGTTCCGCAGGCGTCCGGCCTCGGCCTTCGTGTTCCGGACGAAGGAATTGGACTCCGCCGAACCGCAGACCGCCCGCATCTCCTCGGGGCTGCGATATGTCGCGCGGCGGAAGGGATTCTCGTAGTCCTTCGCCCGGCTGAGGTATACCTGCTCCTCCACGAACCGGCTTTCCTCTTCCAGGAGCTCCAAGGCCCGCTTCATCTCCCTCTTGCCCAGCTCGTCCCAACCCTCGATGTCCTTGAGGGAAGCCCAGGCGTGCCGCGCCTTGTCCACGGGGTATTCCGCCAGGCAGGCGGCGTAGGCCGAGTGGACGTCGTCCCAGGACGCCAGTTCCCCGGACTTTACGCGGTCGACGATATCCTGCGCCCTGCGTGCCGGCAGGATCTGGCCGCCCAGGTTCTCCCAATCCCGCTCCCGCGGGCCGTCCAGGGCTTCGGCGGCGTCCTCCAGGCCTATGTCCGGGCGGGCCTCGAAGTAGACCAGGATCTCCCGGATGGAGTACCAGTGGAGCATGCGGCGGTAGGCCTTCCACGCCCGCCGGGCCTTGAGAACCACGACGGGCCGCGTGGAGTTCTCCGTCCCGAACGCGAGGACCGTCAAGCGGCTGGAGGTCTCCTCCGGTGCGGAGAGAGCCGCCCGGCCCTCCTCCCGGACCTCCTCCATGTCCGGTTCCGACGGGTCCCCCCCCTCCTGCAGGATCGCGGCCGTTCCCGTCCATTCCTCCAGGAGCGCCCGGGCCCGGAAGATCTCCTCCGCGGTGTCCGGAGCGAAGGGCGAGAACTCGACGCTCTGCGCTTTGGTGATCCGCTTGTCCCGGGACAGGAACTTGGATTCGTTGCGCATCAGGGCGTAGATGTTGTACATCCACCAGTACGCGGGAAGGAGCTCCAGGCGGTCCATGGAACAGTTTTGGCCGACCAGGCAGAAGGGCAGGGGGACGTCCATCTCGTACGGGTAATCCCCCTTGGACAGGAGGATATAGGAGGCGAAGCGGGAGGAATGCTTGAGGGAGGAGGAGAGCCCCGGCCAGAAGCCCCGGCCGGCCTCGATCTCCCCGTCGTTGGCCCGGGAGTTGTGGTTGGATCCTATGGTGCACCCCGCGGCCAGGTTCGACTGCCCCCGCACGAGGCTGGCGATCAGGAAGCTGGTGTTGTGGTGCTGTTCGTGGGCCGGAAAAATCAGGTTGTTGAGGATCTCGCAGCAGGAGACCGTGGAATTGTCGCCCAGTACGGAATGGATGAGACGGGCGCCGTACTTCAGGGCGGAGTTGTTGCCCAGCACGAAGCGGATGGCCTTGACCCCGTAGAACACCCGGC
>CAYTYG010000281.1:801-4490 GCA_964441515.1 uncultured Treponema sp. | reverse complement strand
GGGGAAAAAAAGGACCCCAACATCCTGGCTCCCCGCTACTACGCCCAGCGCGCCGTGGAGATGAGCCTGATATGGAGGCGCGTTTGGGGGGACGCGGCCATGATGACCCGCGTACGTCCGGTAGCCTGCGGCCAGCTCGGATATAATGCCCAGCTGACCTGGGGTCTGGACTTCGTCCACAACTGGTTCAACAACGGGGACGGACAGCATGTCCCGGATCCCCATCCCGTGAATTACTTCTTCTATGGCTGCGGCGGGTCCCATTACACCGGAGACGACCCGGACCGGCAGGAGGAGGGGGTTTCCCAGGTATCGAAATTCGAGGCCTTCGAGGAGGAAGAGGCCTGCATCGCCAAGATGTACGGGCTGAAGCGCTGCGCCTACGAGGGCGGTGTCTGGACGAATAAAGAAAGCTACAACCTGCCCCGTATTCAGACCGCCATGCTACGATACCACGGACTCTGGGACGCCTACGACGGGGACCTTCTTACCTACTATGTCACCACGGGAGGCGAGGAGAACGGCAAGGCCCTGGGATTCACCCTGGATTCCTTTGATCTGGACACCCCTAAATTCCGGGCCCTGGATCACCTCTATTCCACCCCCAAGGGAATCGTATCGGCGGGCAGAACCGTACCCTGCGCCATATCCGGAGCGGACTACAGCGCCAGCAGCATTCCCTGGGAGCACCCCGCCCCGGGCGGACGGATTACGGAGGGAGGGGGACAGCTGGACGAATGGCGTAAATATAAAGCCTATCTCTTCAGGACGCAGAAGGAAGGCGTGTATCACATTACCCTTGAGTACCAGGATACCCGGGGCGCCCTTATAGAGATACTGGTGGACGGGAAGGTCGTAATGAAGGAAGCCCTCTCCGGGTCTCGATCCAACCGATATGCAATGAACTTGAAACCGGGTCTGCATGCGGTGCGCGTCAAGAAACTTAATCCGGGATATTTTCTGTTAAAATCAGTAATAATAGATTGACTTTTGACTTTTTAGCGGACTTTATGCGAATTTTCTTCAAAATACCCTTGTTCTAATACTTTAGTGTGATAGATTATTGATTGAAAGCTAGCTTTTCTGGTGAAACTACAAAAAAAACACTATTTAACATTTAATACTCCACCGTTGTAGACTTTTTCCACAACTTCTATTCCCGGCTCGTCCCGGGATGGCTCAGGGAGAGGAGAAACTTCCATGAGAAAGAGCCTTGTCCTAATGACGCTTATGCTGTCTGCCTCGGCGGTGTTGGCCGGATGTAATCTCATGCTTGGCATTCCCCCCAAGGAAGCATCAAAAAACCTTGGTATAAACCTATTCGCCTCCCAGCTTGATTGGTGCGAGGATCGACTTTTCGCGGACATGATGAAGAGCGCGCGGGAGTGGACGGAGGCCGGCCATCTTGGGGGTGGCGCAAAGGTTGCGGTGGATGAGAATGGCTGGCCTCTGGCCGACGCGGAAATCTGCTTCTGGCACGGGATAGACCGTATGAACGGCGTTTATCATCTAGAGGGCTCCTGCGACACGGAACCATCAATAACAATTGAATCTTCCCCCGGAGGGAAAAAAATATCGAATTTCAACTATCAGGACGGTAGGTTCTCCGCAAAATTAGTCTACTCGGCTCAAGCCGGAGGAGGCTTAACACTAACCTTTCGGAACACGGGAGGAACGCTTCGCGACGTGAAGCTTATGCGCCCCTTGACCCCGGGTTCCGAAAAATCCTACCCCACAACCGCCCTGTTCACCGATCAAGCCAAGAATCTGGTCAAGGATTTCAACGTGGTCCGCTTCCTCTGGCCCGTGGATTGCTGGAACGGCCCCTGGCAGCAGTCCTGGTCCGATCGGGTCCAGCCCGATTACTGCTCCTTCAACCGCGGGGCAAACGAAACAAGCTATATCGGATGGGCGGGCAAGGGCATGCCCTGGGAGTACGCCATCCGGTTCTGCAACGAGACGGACAAGGACATGTGGCTGGTCCTCCCCGTCGGCGCGGACGACGACTATATCCGCCAACTGGCAAATCTTGTACGGGATACCTACACCGTTCCTAACGGAAAAATCTACTGGGAGTACACCAACGAGGCCACCTGGAACGGCGGCACGCTCCAACACCACATGCAGGACTTGGCCGCTTTAGAGGCCGCTGTAAATGACGTGATCGACTACGACGGAGAGACCGACACCAACGTCCTGACCGCACGGTACTACGCCAAGCGCGCCCTGGAGATGAGCGCGATCTGGCGGGAGGTCTGGGGGGATTCGGACATGATGACCCGGGTGCGGCCCGTCTTGAGCGGCCAATTGGGGTATGACTGCCAATGTACCTGGGGGCTGGCGTTCCTGCATAATTACTACAACAACGGGGACGGCGGCTATGTCCCGGAGCCCCATCCCGTCAACTACTATTTCTATGGCTGCGGCGGGTCTCATTACACCGGGGACGACCCGGACGCCGTCCGCGAAGGGTATTCGGAGATCGAGAAGTTCGAGGCTCATGAGGAGGAAGAAGCCTGCATCGCAAGAATGTACGGCCTCAAGAGGTGCGCCTACGAGGGCGGTGTGTGGACCGACGCGAATGATTACGACCTCCCCCGAATTGAAGACGCCATGGTTCTCTATCACCAGCTTTGGGACAAATACGACGGAGACGTATTAACGTATTACGTCACCACGGGCGGAGAGGAAAACGGAAGGGCTCTTGGATTCACGCTGGACAGCTTCAATCTAGACACTCCCAAGTTCAATGCCTTGAATCAGATCTGCGACACCTCAAAAGCCGAGATGACGGCAGGTCCTACGGTTCCTTGCCGCATCGAGGGAGCGGACTGGAGCGTGACCAGCGTCCCATGGGAGCACCCCGCTCCCGCAGGGAAGGAAAGCTTTGGCCATGCTCAACTTCAAAAACCTTGGCATACCTACCGGGGTTACCTGTTCCGCACCCGTACGAACCGCACGATCGGGATAACCCTGGAATACCAAAATGTGACAGACGCTTATATGGAGATCATGGTCGACGGAATAATAATCGCCAAGGAAAGCCTTTCCGGCACTCGTTCGCCAAGGTACACCGTAAGCCTTTCGAAAGGGCTGCACGCCATACGGTTAAAAAAGCTAAACACGGAAGGTTCTCTTTTCCTGGAAACCATCATCCTCGACTGATGGCGCTTCGAGGTTGCGGTACCCGGGGCTGTCCGAAAAAACGGTTTTCTGGACAGCCCCGTTTTTCACATCCATCGCGATTGACAATTCCCCTCCCCGCGATTAGCCTGTGTTCAACGGGAATGGACTATTTTCCGAAGACAGTATCCGGGTTGTACAATGCCGAATGATATAAACGCAAAGCGATGCTTGAAACTTGTCGCCGGGGCTTCCGCGGGGGGCCATGTCAATGAACTATTGATTTTGCTTTCCGCCGCCCAGGGCTTGTGGCCTATGGAGCCCGTATCCTATGTCACCACCATGGAGATTGCCCGGGCGGGCTTCGAAAAATTCGGAAAACCAGTCCATATCCTAGGAGAGGCCGACAGAACCAAGCCGATCCAATCCCTTAAGATCCTGTGGCGTTCTCTTCGCATAGCCGTACGCGAAAGGCCGGACGTGGTCGTCACGACAGGTTCGATGCCGTTGGCCTTTTTTTGTTTCTGGTTTTAAGGTTGTTGTAGTAGTTGTTGTGGTTGATGCAA